>NZ_NOYB01000005.1:0-76469 GCF_002258235.1 Rhodococcus sp. 06-470-2
AGGGCTTGTCACACCAGTGGAGGCACCGGCATCATGAACCTGCCGGACACCGACACGTCAGGTCGTACACAGACCGACACGTGAGGTCGTCCACCGATAATTGTCTCCGCACGCCCCAACCCGCCCCATGGATCCCTGTAAACCGTTGCGGGACAGCTCATGTACGAATTTTCGTGAACGGAATTGGCTACCTCGATCGGAGTGGACGATGGTGCCGTCCGGGTCTCGTTGATCGACGGCGTTTCGCAGTGCAGATACTGCCAGTGAGGCTTTCATACGGCTGTCGATCGAGTATCCGACGATCTTGTTCGAGTACAGGTCTTTGATGGCGCAGAGGTAGAGCTTGCCTTCGTCGGTACGGTGCTCGGTGATGTCGGTCAGCCAGATCTGGTTGCGTTCCTGTGCGGTGAATTGGCGGTCGACGAGGTCGTCGTGGACGGGCGGGCCGGCTTTCTTGTTCAGGCCGCGCTTCTTGGAGAACACGGACCACAGCCGTTCTTGTGAGCACAGTCGTGCGACTCTGTTCTCGCTGGCGGTGATGCCGCGGTCCGGCAGTTCGTCGGCGATGAAGCGGTAGCCGAATGCCGGGTCGTCGGCGTGGATTTCACGAGCGATGTTGATCAGATGCGCGTCGTCCCAATCACGTTGTGTGACTGGTTGTTTCTTCCATTTGTAGAACGCTTGGGTGGAGAATCCGAGCACCCGGCAGGTCACTGTGACGGGGACTCCGTCGGCAGCAAGGTCGAGGACCAGCGGGTAGATCATTTTGGGTTGACATCCCGGGACAGGTAGGCGACCGCACGGCGCATGACCTCGGCTTCTTGCTCGAGGAGCTTGATCCGTTTGCGGGCCTCCCGTAGCTCGGCGGACTCGTCCAAGCCGGCCGGCGTCGTGCCTCGTTCGATGCCGTCGTCGCGGTCGGCGATCTTCAGCCACCGATGCAGACAGCCCTCGGATATTCCGAAGTCCTTCGCGATCTGACGCAATGGGGCCTCGCCCTTGCGTGCGACGGCGATGACGTCGCGGCGGAACTCCTCGGGAAATGCTTTCGGCATGGTGAACATCCTTCCACCGTGAGGAGCGATCCTCACAGATCAGATGTCAACCAAACCTGGGGCAGTCCCGAAACCGAGCACGCCGTCCTTGGAAGCCTGCAGCGCAGCGTTAACAAGAAAGACGCAACGTTGCTGACAAAACGTCGCGGGTTGACGCCACGTCCCTGACGGCAAGGACGGCTATGTCGAGCACACGGCTCCAGTCCCATCGATCTGGTAGCCAAAGTGAATAATGGCTTCGCCCTTCCCGGCCGTGAACGCATGATGTGAAGAAAGGGCGCACAAATGAGGAGTCGTCTTTTAACTAGACGAGCGTCAGTTCCGGCCGGGTATCACCCTGTCCGAGTAGAAGTCGTAGTCGAGGTAAGTTGACCCTCAAGTCGGCAGCTAGTTCCTTTAAGGTCAGTCCGTTTCCCTGCGCCACATCAAAAGCTGAGGGGAGCAGAGCTGGCACCTCACCCGGATACCCCTGCACAGACTCATGCCTGAATAGACCCGACATCCGAAGGACAGAGAGCCGTTGATGGGACCGTCTGTAGGTAGCTTCAGACACTGCTCCTACTTCTTTACAGCGGCGCAGCAGTGAGTCAACCGACACACCCCACTGCACGCTCAAATCACCAAGCTTCTTGAAATCGAGACGAGGCGGCAGCATCGGGGTGATCTCAGCTTGCGGAGTTAAGAACTCGGCTGCGAAGACGTCAGCTTCCCGCTCCTGCTGGGGATCTCCTGGTAAGCAATCGCCGTGCATCACAAGGTGCCCGAGCTCATGAGCAGCGCTGAAGCGATGCCGATACACATCGTCGGCTCGGTCCGGTGTTAGCACGACGATTGGCCTTGGCAGCTTCGAGGTTGAGAAGGCATCGATCGTCTTGGTCGCGGTACCTGCGAAAGGTACCAAGGTAACAATAATGCCATGCTGCTCCATTGTGCGGACCACGCGAGCCAAGCGACCAGTACCGAGACCCCAATGGATTCGGAGTGCTTGTGCTGCCGAAGCAGGGTCAGCTGGGAAGTCAGCCTGCTCAACCTCACCAGCGGAGAATCCTGGTAAGTCGACCTCCGGGAACCGCACCCGTTTCTCTAGGGCGTAGGTCAATTCCCAGACTTGCTCCGCGAACGAAATCGCCTTATCGCGTTGGCCGACGGGTGTACGGCGCAGACTTCTAAAGTGTGCGTGAGCCGCATCCAGACGTGCATACGGGCGACCGGTCGCGAGAAAAGCTACTGGGACATCGAGAACGCGCGCCAAAGCTTCGATATTGTCCGGACGTGGATTGGCCGTGCCGGATTCCCATTGGCCAACCGCCACGGGAGAAACCCCCAGCTCACCAGCAACAAATTTCTTGGTTACCCCGGCTAGACGGCGAGCTTGTGTAAGTCTCGCCGAATCAAATGCGCCGGCACCGAGCTGATCTCCTGCCAGATCGTTGTCCCGCAGGAGATGAAGCTGCCCCGAGCCACTATCTTTCAACTGTCCTCACTAGCCTGGGCGCGCTCGTCGTCGCTCTGCTTCTCGGAAGTGACCGGCTCAGCAGGACCGCGGATGGACAGACCAAAACCAGCGTCATCCTGGACGCCAGAGTCGAACCGATCAACGTCTTGCTTGTCTTGGGCGACGACTTTGAGCGTTCGAGCAATCGGGACTGTTGCAACATTCTTTAACGACTCATGCCGCGGCCACGCAAGTTGCCCAGTCTCCGTATTTACCAACTCTGCGTCCCCCCAACCGAAGTCGAAAAGTCCGTCGGGTGTAGCTGACACCCAAAGCGTCACAGTGCGGCCCTCGACCTGCGCCATTTGCGCGCTGAAGCGCTCACCCTCGGTAAAGTGCTCCTCAAGTTCTTCGTCGGTCATCTCCGCATGCTCCAGCGTCATCTGAGGTTCGACGGCGGATGGAGCGAACGTCATCAGGTGCTGCTGCAGATGCGACACCCTGGGCAGTTTGGCGTCCAGAAGGCGAGTCTGCCCGTCGCCAGGCACCCTCCACCAATAGAGAACTACACCGGTTTCTTCGATGACTGGCAAGTCATATCGAGCATGCTGACCCGCTGGCTTTCGGGCCGTGATACCTGGAACATCCCTGAGCCTTGTCAGTAGACCGCGGTTCAGGTGGCCTCGGAGTGATGTTCCATAGGGGTCGCGCTCGGATAGCCCATGCTCGGTATGAACGCGTAGGGCTGCGGCTTGCGCTGCCCGTACGGTGTCAATGACTGCGTTCTGTACTATCCCCGCGACCTCACCAAACCGCTCAATCGCGTACTCGGATAAGACGATCTCGCTCAAGAGGCCCTCCCAGGAACTAGGTAGATCACCTCGGTCGGCGATTTACACTTTATTTTAGCACAGAAACCGATCATAAAACCAACAACCATCCTCGTCTTCGCAGCGCTGTCGACTTAATATCGGGCTCGATCGGAACACAGCCGTTGGCGACAGCCGAAGTCCCGACACGGTCGGCAGCGAGATTTCAGGGTGCTGTCAAGGAATCTCGACGGTGCGGTAACTGTCCCATCAGCACCGCTGGCTTGGGATGGTCGCCATATCGAATCACGGGGTTCCTGTCCGTCGCCGGGCATACGCGCTTGTTCGATCAGCAGGTCGCCTGGTTGGCCACTCAGTGCTGAAGGTTCGTCTCATTGAGGAGAAGAAAAGTCATGGCGCTTGGTTCGTCGATATCTAGTGGGCCTTTGACACGGCCGCAGCCCCGCGACTTCCCGAAAGCCTGTGTGCGCGCGGCTTTCTAGCGGGAGGTCGACACGAGGATGTGCTGCGCTACCCACCCGGGAGCCTCAGTCCTCCCGGAGAGCAACGTGCGGGCTCGGCGCAGATCTCGACACTTCCTCGTACTACTCGAGTTTGGGCACTGCTCACACGTCTGGGGAGAAGCCTCACCGGGCACACCTTCCGCCAACCGAAGTCGACCCGCCGTCGAGAGCTGTTGATGCTGCTGCGGTTACAACGTCCCGAGCACAGGTAGGGTCCGGTGGAACTGCAACCGGCGCTGCCGGTGACAGATACGACTGACTGCGGCAGACCTCGAAATCGGCTACCCCGGCGCACCTCCGGGGCAATGACCGTCAGTCTTCAGACTTCTGCAAGATCGGAAATGTAGAACGTAGGTGGGAGTGGAGCTCCGCCGCACGTGCTGCGTATGTGTGCGATGCGTGTCCGATTGTCTCGATCGCCGCCCTGTACGGATCGACATCGACCGCGCTGAACAAGGCCGGGATTGCCATGGAAGGCGCGTCGACCAACATGTCATACGGGTCCGGCCGGTCTGCGAGCGGTTCGTAGGATCCGGAGTACACCACCGAATGCGACTCGCTGTCATCGTCGATGTCGTCTGCGGCCGCCAGTTCCGATTCTCGGTCCGCGCCGAGTTGCGCGAAGGCCGTGCCGATCTCGGCGTAGGACGCAAACGGTGACGGCAGCTTTTGACCTGCAGCAAGGGCGTCGAGCACTGGCCGCACCCATGGCCGGTCCGAGAGGCCGGCGAAGTCGAACGCCGCTCGAGCGCACCATGTGGCGATACTGCGCGCAGTGGAATCATCTACAGCGAGGATCGATCTCACCAATGCTCGGTCATACCTGGTGAGCTCCTGGCCGCCGTTGTACGAGAGCACTTGGTGGATAGGCTCGTCGCCACCCCACGCTGCCCACTCGCGCTCTCGCGCCTGCTGTTTCAGCTCGGACCGGTTCACCAATTGCGCTGTTCCGTCCTCGTGAAAGACCGTGATCCATTTGGCGGGTTGGGAATCCGGCTCAGCACTGTCGCCATGTATGTCGGAGATCGAGGGGGCCGGGTGAGACGTCGACCCCGCAGCACCCTCGATCGAGCGTTCGTTCTCGGGGAAGCCGTAACCCGGCATGTCCCACCGTATCGCTTCGCGAGCACCCGTCCCATCGTCAGGCCACAGACGGATTCGCCACACGTCACCGGGTGTCGTTCCCCCGGGCCACCCATAGTTGACGAAACCACGTCCGCTGACCTGAACGAGATAACTGCCGGGCGGGACAACGCAGTCCACCGGGGACGTGGTGGGCGAATCGATCTGCAAGACGCCATCCGGACCGATGTCTAGGTGGTCTTCGATGATCTGTTGCCACTGATCGTCATCGATCGGCGGTCGCGCGGTGAACACCTCGACATCGATCTGCATCTCGAAGTTGTTCTGGTGAGGGCTCAAGACCACCATCGACTTACCGTCACCAGCATTCGGCTGGTTGGCCAACGCCTGTTCGAGTAGGGGGTATTCGTTCTCGCCGTCAGCGAGGCCGCCGCGAAGGTAGAACTGTCCGTAATCCATCATCAGAACGATCTGTTCGGAATTGACGAGGCGTCCAGCTTGCTCACTCATGGCGAACACAGTGCCATCAGTCGGGGGCCGAGTACACGACACCGACAGATCGTTTCCACGTCTGGCCTCTCTACACGACAGGCCGGACTCAAGGTCAGCAAGCCCTGCACGCAGCTGCCGCCATTTCTCCGCTTCCACAATGAAGCGGGTCTCGAAAACCGGCTTGCCAGTGAGAGGCTTTGCCCGTCGAGCGTCGTCGCTTCTGGCACACGTGGACAGCCTGCTCCCAGCGGAATTCCGTACCCTCGAATGGCGGTGCCGAACCGGCACCGCTATCCGAGACGCAAGGAGAGAACTCCATGGCTGGAATCGCTGACAAGCTCGACAAAGCATACGAAGACAAGCCACTCACCGAGCTCGTCGACGCACCCGTCGAGGCACTGCAGGGCGTCAGCCCGGGCGATGCCGAGCACCTCAAGGCCGCATTCAACATCAAAACCATCGGTGATCTCGGACGCAACAAGTACTTCCTCTGGGCGCAGTCGATCGCGAAGCTCGCCGAGTAAGACTCGAATACACACACGATGAAGCCACAGGACGTAATTAGTTCTGTGGCTTCATCACGAGCCAACACTCTCGCCTGTGGTTCTAGCAGCGCCATCGATTGCCGGTAGCGATATTAGTCAACCCACCTGCACCCCAGGTTCGCGGCGAGCGACCCGCAGCGACTGTCCGATCCGGTCAGCCTGTCGGCCCGGTACCGTCGCACCTGTGACACCGAGACGGGGCAGCACGGTGAGCGGCTACAGCTACCAGTGGTCGCTCTTCGTCGACTGGTGCGCCGCGGCCGACGTCGAGGCTATCCCCGCGTCGCCGATCACGCTGGCGGAGTTCCTCGGTGAGAACCCTGCCGGAGAGGCGGTTCAGCTGCGTCGGGTGTCCGCGATCAACCGCGCTCACCTCGACGCCGGCCAGCCCGCTCCCGGCCGAGTCACCTCGATTCGGATCGCACTGGACTCGGCACGTAGCGACAGAACGATCCGGCGCGCCTCGCAGTACCAGGTGATCGCGGCCGGGCTGCCGTTCTGCGGATCGACGGATGCACTGTTCGGTCGCCGCGACGCCGTCCTTCTCGTTCTCGCCGGAGCGGGCTTGTCCTACAGGGCAATTGCAGAACTCGACCGCACGGACATCACCACAGACGGCGACAGTGTGCGGATCGGCGGCCGCCACCGAATCCGTATCGCCCCCGACGACGTCACCGGTTTCGAGCCGGCGACGATATGGGACCGGTGGCACACGGTCCTGCAGTTCTCCGAGCGCTACCCCTCGACGGCGCTGCTGGCAGAAAATCTGCAGCGCAACATGTTTCCCGACATGACCGGTTTTTCGCAGCGTCGCGGTCCGGTCGCGGTGCCGATCGATCGGTGGGGTCACCTGCCCTTGCCAGTCACGGCGATGACCGCGGCCGAGGTCGGAGCAGTGATCGCGGGACACCGCACAGGCGTTTCTCCACTGCATACCCCGCGTCGCCCCATCATCAGACCGTCCGACGGTGCCGATCACAGTGACCCGATCGCCGTGCCGGAGCCGGTCTCCGCGGAGCTGGACTCCGGGTACTACCGCTCGGGCGTCGGGGCACGTCGCCGCGCGCACACAGCGCTGGCCGATGTACCGGACCTGTTCGACGACGTCGAAGACCGCATCGAGCAACTCTTACAGCGCACTCTGCAGCTCCTCGGCTCGTCCTCCGACGGCGATAGTGACTGACACAGCGGGCTTGCGGAGCGCATGCACCGCTTACCGGCACGCACTACGAGCCCCCTCAATGCGACCGGATCGAGTGGCGGATTCCCCAGCGCTTCCAACGTTCATCACCCAGCGAGGCGTCCACTTTGATGGGATATGTGCGGACCCATTGGCTGGACGTCTATCAGACTGTATCCAGCTATATAAGCCTTATTCTTATATAGCGACATAAAATTTTATAGTATTGGTGCATGGAGTACGGACTGAACCCCTTCACACCCGGGTCTGGCACCCGACCACCCGAGCTCGTCGGACGTACCGCCGAACTCGAACGGTTCGACTTGTTGATCGCGCGGGCGAAACAGCGTCGCTACGACCGCGGGTTGATGCTGCAGGGACTTCGGGGGGTAGGCAAGACCACGCTCTTGGCGACCATGGCGGACCAAGCTCGTCGCCACGACTGGGTGGTGGTCGAGGTCGAGGCCCAGACCAGCGTGGAAGGTGCCGAAGCCCTGCGGCGGCGGATAGCCAAAGATATCTCTCGCGCTGTACGTCGTCGTCAGTTCGCCGGCCCGGTCGCGAACAAGATTAGGCAGTTGACCGAAGAGTTCTCGGTGTCCGCCACTGCGTTCGGTGTCGGAGTCGAGCTCGCTCGATCGGCCGATACCGAGAAGCCGCCCCTGGGGGTCGAATTCGAGGACCTCGTCGAAGATCTGACGGAGGAGCTCCGCAAGGACGGCACCGCGCTGGGGCTGTTCATCGACGAGATGCAGGAACTCGAGCCGGCGCTACTGCAGGTGATCTTGGCGACCCAGCACCGTGCAGCTCAGCGCGAATGGCCGTTTTTCGTGTGTGGTGCAGGTCTGCCGAACCTCGCGCAAGCCTTAGCAGACGCACGGTCGTACGCCGAGCGCCAGTTCGATTACAGGACCATCGGTCCGCTCGCCGACGATCAGGCCCGCGATGCGATCGTCACACCCATCACCAGGCTGAACCAGGACATCTCTGTCGAGGCAACCGACTACGTCGTCGCGGCGAGCGACGGATACCCGTATTTCCTTCAGGTGTTCGGTCACGAGCTCTGGCAGGCAGCCCAGCAGTCCCCGTTCACCCTCGCCGACGCCGAGGACGCCGTCGATACCGGCCACGCCTCGCTCGATTCCGGCTTCTACAGCTCGAGGTGGCTCCGGGCCACCGAAGCAGAAAAGCGCTATCTGGTTGCCATCGCACGCAGCGGGACCGACACTCCGCGGACAGCAGCCCTCGCCGAGGCGCTCGGATCGAACCCGCAATCGATGGCACCGCACCGTGACTCCTGCATACGCAAAGGGCTGATTTGGTCTCCCGCCCGCGGCCTGGTTGCGTTCACCGTTCCCGGAATGGCGGACTTCATCCGCCGTCAACCCAACGCACCGGTCATCTGATCTCGACAACGAACGTCGACCGGGGTCGAAGCGAGCACGGACTTGATTCGTACACCGGCATCACAACGATGTCGGTGTACGAATCAAGTCCGGTCCACCATTGCAGCGTGCAAACGCGCGGTGGGCGGGAGGGAGGGCGTGAGCGACGCGAAGAAGACCGGCGCTCACGTCTGCTCTGGATTCGTGGCCGGTACACCGTGCGTTAGAACGGGTCTGGTGGGCCGGTGTTCATTACCGCCAGGATGTAGTCGTGGTCGGGTGGATCGGCCGGATGATCATCGGCGATCACGAACACCGACCGATCCGGTTCTTTCGGGGTGCGTGCCTCCTCGCGGGCTGCGAGCCATTCTCGCCAGACGATGCGTTCGGCGCGGTGACGGACTATGCGGGCACGGACGGCGGAGGTGAGGCCGTGACGATGGCCGATGTCGTCGAGTTCGACCGACCCGACACCGATGTGGGCGTTGTCGACCGTGAGCAGACCGGCGACGCGCAGATCCAACAAGGCCTCGTACCCGCTGGTTCGGCCGACCCCGATGGCGGTGAACAACTCATCCGGCGTCAGAGGCTCCGCTGCGGCGACGACTGCGTCGTAAAGGACACGGTGACGCCAGCCGATGACACTCCACGCGGGGTGTACCGACTCGACCTCTGCTAGACCTGCCGAGGTGTCGATTGCCGCCGCTCGTCCCGCATGTGTGGTCACCAGCGCGTATCGGTCAGGGTTCTGGCCCACTCCGCGTTCGATCAGCAGCAGCGGTGAGCCTTCCGTATCCCGGAGCCGCTCCAGAACTGACCACACCGTTGATTCGGGGAGCATGCCGGCCGCAATGGACAGTGACCGCCCACCGACACCGACAGTGGGAACACCTTCGACTATCTGCCCTGATACTGCTGCAGCCCACGCCAGTGCCTGGACGACTGCATGGGTAGTCCATCTATCTCGCCGGTGACGAAACTCCGAAGCGACCCAGGTTTGAGCGTGGGTAAGCCAAGAACGAAGTACAGGGTCGTAGGTACCCCCTGTGTGCATTTGCTTGTGCCCGGTATCCCGGACTGGGTCGGGGAGTGTCGATGAGGCCCAGTCGAGGGCGCGGGCGGTGTCGCGGCGGATGGCGCGTTCGGGTTCGGCGTAGCGGGCGTACGCGGCGCGCACACCCGCCCAGGCGGGTTCGGTGACGCGGATGAGGATGTCGGCGGCGCTGGCTCCGGCGAGGACGGCGTGGGTGATGACGGACTGGCGTGCTTCCGAGCGTGAGGGCCAGCGGCGGGTGTCGATGCGGCCGGTGTTGGCGAAGTCGAGGACGCAGCGCGGCGGCGGGGTGGAGCGGCAGAAACGCGGATGCAACCGGGCGTCGTCGCTGCTGCCGAGAACGCGTTCAGCGGACGTCTCGGCGCGGATGTGGGCGTCGATCGGGCTGGTGATCGCTCGGCCCGTTCCTCCGAGCAGGGCTTCGAGGCGTTGGAGTGTGCCGGCATCGGACCCGACGGTCAGGATGTCGGACGCTGTCGCCGGGTCGAGGTCGACGAGGGTGCGGTGGCCACCTTCTTTGCACTGCGAGCCTGGGACGGTGATGCAGCCGGTTTTGTGGTTGGTCATCGGTGTGATGTCCAACGTTGGAAGTCGCGCTGAGAGAAGGCGTAACAGTGGCCGTACCTCGTCGGTGGTGACTGTTTTGCCCGGTGCCAGCGGGATGAGTACGTGTCGGCCGCCGCTGGTCGATTCGTCGACTACTGCGCGGCCACCGCATTCGGTCAACCAGGCCAACAGACGCTGGGTGTCGGCGACGACGGAGGCGTGGCCGTGGTGTTTGGTGTCGAAGTCCAGGGCAACGATGCCGGCGCGCCCGCGTGAGAACAACGGCACAGCCGATGGCAATGCCGGTCTTTTGACCGTCAACGGCCCCGCGGACACGTATTTACGCGTCGTCGGGTCGTAGAGACGCATCGATCGGCGGGCAGCAATGGCCGGTGCGAATCGATGCCACAGCCGTCCCGCCGTCGCATCCGGATGGACGACACGAGCATTCAATCTTGTACCTACTTCAGGGCACGATGTACCCTGAGACATGTCCGCCAAGACAGTCCCTTCGGGGAAGAGCAACACGGAACGAGTTGCGAGATAGTCACTCGCTTCTCTGACTTCAGAAACCCTCGGCCCGCACGCCGGGGGTTTTTGTCATCTCAAAGTGCTGCGCAGATTCAGTTGGTCGTATGACCCAAACGTCGGTTAAGGGTCAAGACAGCTACGCAGTCAACGGCAACACCCCCTGCTCTTGTGCGCGGTTGAGCTCGCGCGCAAGATCTTCCCGGTCACTAGCAATCGCAATCAGATCGGCAACGTACTGACTCAGAGACGTAGCGCCAGCCGAGCTCCGCTGTGCCTTGAGCGTGTCAATCAGCTCTGACGGCAGTCGGACAGTCAGCGACGTCCGGTCACCCTTACTGGGCATCGGCATGGCACGGCCTCCTTCGTCTTCGGTCCCAACCGGAGTCCATCCTGAACCAGAATCATTTTCGAAGCGCCGTGACACGCCGAGAGCGTTGCAGCGAATTACATCAGTGTGATCTGACTGGACAGTCGGGGCGTGTGACGCTGCCTCCCGATCCGCCATGTCTTCTAAGGCCGCAGTAAGGCAGACTCCTCACCGCGTGGTGGCCACGCGGGGGATTGGCTCGCACACACCGAGAGGAATATCGACTCGATGACATCTGATACGACCCAAGCGGGGGCGGCTCCGTACAGCAGCAATCTGTTCTTGAACGTCTACGACCTATGGGTAATGCGGCTATCGAACAGCTACGCCTGGCGCTGCAACCGACAGAACTTCCTCGACCTCTACAACGGTCGCATCGGACACAGACACCTCGAGGTCGGGCCCGGATCAGGTTGGCTGCTCGCCAACGCAGATTTACCAGCCGAAGTCGATCTCACGCTTTCGGATCTCAGCCCGAATTCGCTCAAGCACACCGCGTCTCGACTCCAAATACCCACCACTCTGATCGAGCAAGACGTACTCGAACCCTTCGCCGAGAACGTCGAAGCGTTCGACTCGATATCTCTCAACTACGTATTGCACTGCCTACCAGGCGACTGGTCGACCAAGGCCGCAGCCTTCGACAATCTTGCCGAGAAGTTGAAGCCCGGGGGAGTGCTGTTTGGATCAACCGTGATCGGAGTCGATCAGCGATACACCCTATTCGGCAAAGCACTGATGACGGCGTACAACAAGATTGGTGCGTTCGGCAATTGGCACGACGATCTACCGGGACTGGAGAAGGCACTCAACAGTCGGTTCGAGCATGTGAAGGTCGATATGATCGGAAATGTCGCTCTTTTTGTTGCCGAAGACCCGAGAGCCACACCACGGTCTTAGCGTGTGCGCGGCTCGCTGGCACAAGTGACGAGTGGTTCGATCAGGACATCACGCTGTGCCGGCGTAGCTTTCGCCAAGCCCTGGCAACTTCGACCAAGTCATCGCTCGTCGCGGTGAGGTCGTAAGCCCCGGAGCGCTGCGCCAGCACCATCAATAGCTCGTAGCGTTCCGGAGGCACCTGACCGGTGGCTTTAGCGGCGTAAGCCTGAGCAAGTTCTGCTGCAATACTCTCCGCATTTAGTTGAAGCGGGTCCGATTCAATGGACAACGTGGATGCGTTCCACTTGCTGAGCCTGCGTGCTGCATCGTGAATTTCGATGATCTTCCTGTGCAGCTTCATCGCAGGATCGGACTGGGACTGTCGACTGTCGGTTGTCCTGACCTCGGGGAACTGATCGGTCATGTCTTGCCACAGACGCTCGATCTCCTTCAAGTTCCTGCTGATTCGGTCCTGTCCTAGCTTTGCCCGCAGTACTGCGACAACCGGAACCGCACCCATGATCAGTGATCCAGCAACCGCGAGGAAGAAAGTTAGGGCCTTCACATGCATCTCTGGATCGGCCGACCCAGAGCCTGTCAAGACTTCCTGAAACGTGAGAATAGGCGTACTCACCGCAACAAGCGCGAGACCGACCGCAATTGCAATCGCCAAGCCATAGAGTGCTTTCTCACGGACCGCGGTGTCGGGATGTCGAGCTTCGCCTAAGAAGATCCTCATGACAGCAACTGCGACGAACAGAATCGGGGCGTAGAAGGCGGTCCACAAAACGACTGCCGGCCAGCCCAAGAATTGATCGACTAGCTCACCGGCCTTCCGGGAAGGTGTCCCGGAAATGAGGATGACGGCACTGAGAGCAAGTCCAACCGCGTCGTAGACCCGCTGGCGCTTCCACACAGCCGAAGGGTCGGACCCCACCCATAACCGCGACATGCCGTAGATAGCCATGACAACCATGACGATGCAACAGAACGTGAGCTGCTGAAACAGAGCGACGTCGCCCAGCGGTTTCGGTAGATGCCTGATTGCGTCTTGGACCGCACTTTCACGGAGAACTAACGCGAACCATCCGATGACCAACGACCGTGTAGTCAGCCTGTCGATGATCGACGAGTTGAGCCACGCGATGCGCACCACCAACGTCAGCGCCATCAGTACGATGATCGGCCACGAGATCCACGCTGGGACGGGGGAGGTCATTTCGCCCTGAAGAAGGTCGAGCGGAGGGGCGACTGGCGTCGATTTCGATTGACCATCGCCTCGACCATGATGTGGTCGGCGAAGGACTCGGCGGCGGCTTCCTGGTCATCTTCGAAGCTGTCACGACCCAATACGTTTTCGATTGTTCGCTCCGAGACGTGAGGCAACAACACCCTGAGCATGGCCCTACTGTGGTCGGACTCTGGAAGGCCGGTGTGCGAAAGCACCATATGACCTACCTCGTGACCGATGACTTGGTCTGCTTGATACTCGGCGACGTCGGACCCGTACACGATGAAGTCGTCTTGTTTGCGCGCAACCCACAACCCGCAGAGGGTGCCGGTCAGGCCCACACGGCTCAGCAGTGCCGACTCGACGGGCCACAGGACGATCGGTCGATCACGTTCCTCCGCGATCAGGTCGATGAACTTATGACGCGACCACGGCTCATCCGACGGCATGTTCGCTGCGATGCGTCGCACAGCCGACCGAATCTGGCTCTCTTGCCTCACGGGTCCGACTCCCTCCGACCTTTGCAACCGAAAACGATGAACGGCGCTACACGTTACTCCTGGTACCGCTTGTATCGGATTCCTCGCCTTTGGGCTGGTCAGGAAGTTGTTCGAGGATGTTCATGAGGTCCTCGGCGCTCATCGCGCCGCCGTCGCGCATCGCAAGTAGCTGAACGCCGGAATCGCGTAGCTGGGTCAGCACCGACAATTCGCGGTCGTAACTTTCCGCGGTGCTGTCCCACTTGTTCGCGAGAAAGGAGGCAGGGGCCTCGAAGTACTCAGCGAGAGCATGAACCAAGTCGCCGTCGACGAATCGCAAACCGGCTTCAGCACGTAACTCTGCTATATCCGTCTCGAGAACAGGTCGTCCCAACAAGCTGGAGACCGCCTCTGCGACGACGGCATTGCTGAACTCCGGGTTGTCGGCGGTGTGGTTCGTCTCGAACAGTTTGTTGATTCTCACGTGCAGAGGTGGCGTTGCCTTGGGCATGTTCGTTCCGTTCTCAGTTTAGCGGCGGCGACTATCTCTTAGACGGCGCGCGAAACGCTGGGCTGTTGCTTGGTCAATTTCGATTGGACTGCCGTAAAGCCAACGGCGGTAAAGCTTTTCCTCGCGTTCTGGATCGTCGTAATCGACAGGAGGCTCTAGTAGTGCCGCGATTGCGGAATCAATTGCCTTGTGGTGCTGGCCATGATTCCGTTCCAACGTCTCGGTGACGAAGGACCCGGCGATGGCAGAAACTGCAACGTCCAGTTTCTTGAGTGCTACCCGCAAATCAGCGACTCCTGAGGTGCGGTCTTCCAGGCCAGCGACCTCTCTGTGCATGTCCCTCTGGGCCGCGAGCAATTTAGTCAAAGGGTCGAGCCCGACCGTGACATTCCCAGCACCGGCCTTGTACGGTGCTCGCCCCAACACAACCGGCTGCGCACTTTCCCAATAGACATTTGCAGCGCTTCCGGGCTTCCAACTCAGACCTGTATCGAACTTTTGCAAGGTGCTCGGCCGCGGGTTGTTGAGCTCGCCGCGTTCAGCCATCAGGACAACGGGCTTTGTAGGCCCACCTGCTTCGCGTAACCCCGTGATCGTGAGGTTCCGTTGCTTTCTGCGAGAGCTGACGCAGGTGGCAAACCATAGTGGGTGTCCCGTTTGCGTCACAGATCCATCCTAGAGCCGAGGTCAATATATGGTCAATAAACTGAGTGGGGTCAATAAACGTGTCAGATCGCAAACCCCAGGTCAGGGGCGTTTGATCCATTCGAAATTGACTTCTACTTGCCCATCGCTCAGAGGGACCATAGTGTTCCGCTCGTGACGAAACACGGCGCAATCAGATCGCGCGTTGAGTTTCGTGAATCTAGAAGACTGGATCCACGGGACGTCCAGAGAAGGGTGGTCGGCCCACTTACGACCGACCGAGGCGATTCCGTTCAGCTGCCACTGAACCGGACTACTGGCGACGTGAACGCCGTCCTGCCATCAAAGTCCTCACGGAAGCACGTCCGACGGTCGGTTTCGTACGCGATCGAAGGAGGCAACTACACGCGACACCTCGAAACCAAGGGCGCTGGCAATCTTTCGGGCCATTGCGTCCGACAGCTTCACATGACCGCGTTCGAGTGCGCCGATGTGCTGAGGGCTCACCTCAACTTTGCCAGCAAGATCACCCTGCGTAAGGCCGCGAGCTACCCGCAAGTCTCCAAGGTGCTCATCACTAGGATCCACGATCACCACATCGGTCACACGCACTTGCAGTACAGCGAGGCAGCGGGCAAGTGCGGCGATACCCGGATCCGCCTTTCCCTGCTCCCACTGCGAGTAGGTCGACGCTCCGATACCGCCCCGTCGAGCAACCTCCGCGCCACTGAGACCAGCCCTGGCTCGGGCGTCTCGCAAGCGGCTCGGATCGAAACCACGGAGGCGGCGCTTCATCGCTGGTACTCCACGGTGAGTCACAATGTCACCCGCCTATTCCTGGTAGCACATAATGTAGTTGTAAAACAGATTGGTTATCACGGGTTGTTTAAACCGGACTGTCGAAGTAAGGTTTAGCACAGAACCCGAACAAAGAAGAACCCCCGTGGTGCGCGTAGCTGATTGGCGTCCGCAAAGCGCATCCACGAGGGCCGACCCAGCAGACAGGGGTGCGACTACGTCGCGTCTACATGGGCATTCTCAGCCTAACGGACGTCGATGCACGTAGCGCCCCGGAACGGAACGCAACTGTGCTGTCCAGTCATTCACAGACCCTGCAAGCACCAGCAGCCGCGTCCTCGCACTCGAATCAGTGCAGCGCCGTGAACGACCGAGTCCACGGTCTCGCTGTGTGCTCACTGCCCTCAACTCCGCATTCCACACACCAACTTCGGTGTGAAGAGACCGGCGAATTGATCGGGGAATGGACCGACGTGGACAAGGCGTTCCGCCGTCCCGCCAACGAACCTCGCCGCGACATCCAGTTCAACCAGGTGGCCTGACCCTCCCAGTCTCGGCTGGGGTCACCGTTTTGACGCCCAGTCGTGAGCTACAGGAGCTCCCCGACGCCCTGTAGCTCGACCGGTGGACCGGCGCGAGGGTCGTGCAGTAAGCGCATTTCATCATGTTCGGTGCTGCGCGACCCCGCCGGGACATCAACCGCGAACTCATACCCGTTCTCACAGAGAGGATTTCGATACCCGATGTGGATTTTCACTCAGCCTTGGTTCTGGCAGACGGTCTTCGGCTGGTTCTGAGGCACTAGCACGTGATGGGTGCGTGCGACTGGCCCACAACCTACGGATCGCACGCACCCATCCACTTCTTTCACTTGATCTAGAACCAATTGTCGCCAGAACGGTTGCTCCGCAATCGCATTCACCAGAACGACCCGAACGCCGGGTCGCACCAGGAAGGGATCGACACACAATGCCAGCAACATCGGGCTCCGGACAGCACCGCTCATCCAAGACACGAGGGCGGGTGATCAAATCGTTGCCCGCTATGGCTGCGGTGACGATCGCAGGCCTGACCATGCAGGCCGCTCCCGCTCAGGCCGCTCCGTCGCAGCCGGGGGTCATCGCCCCGCAGGAATCGCAGCCGGGCGTCACGGGCGCACCGAAGACGGCGCCGCCGGCCGCGCCGGAAGAACGTCAGTACCTACCCGGTTACCAGCCCTCACCCCAGGTCCAGCAAACCCCGTCACGCAGTTACGACGACTACCTGGCGGGCAATCAGCAGTCCACGTACTACCAGAACACCTATTACGAAGCCCCTGCTCCGCAGGCTGCCCCGAGCGAAGCGCCCCCGGCTCTGCAGGCGACTCCGCCGCCCCCACCGCCGGTCCCGACGGTGCAGCGCACCGTCATTGCTCCGATCGACGCACCTGATGGTTACTTCCTCGTCGGCGGTGAACTCGTGCCGTACGACCCGAACATCGTGGACCGCAATTTCGTCGAGCAGTTCAACAACACCACCCAGGCAATACAAGCCGATGGCGGAAACTGGCTGGTGGGCAACGGATTCGCCGATGCTCCCCGCGCCGACCGTATCGCAGCGGGTACCGCGACCGGTGTCATCACCGGTGGCGCTGTCGGCCTCGCGGCATCGATGGTCCCGGCCGCAGTCATCACCGGCACCGCCGCTGCCATCGGCGGCGGACTCGGTGTCGCCGCTACCACCGGCACCGGTGCGATCGTCTGGGGCGGACCGGTCGGCTGGGTGTTCATCCCCGGTGCAGCAGCTCTCGCAGGTGCCGGGGTCGGCGCGGCGCTGTCGGCACCGATCGTGCTGGGCCTGACCGGTGCCGGAGCAGTCCTCGGCGGCGTCCTCGGTGCAACCGTCCTCGGCGGCGAGCAGCAGATCATCGAAGAGCCTGCACCGCTCCCGGCACCCGAGAGCGTGCCGGCACCGCCTGCCGCGCCGCTGACCATCGATGCCCCCAGTGTCCAGAAGGCCGTCGATCAGGCAGTGACCGATGCGCAGGTGTGGACCGAGCCCGCGTACGAGGCCGTACAGGGATTCACCTCGACCGCACTCGAACAGCCCGCGGTGGCCGAGACAGTCGCCGCGGTCAACAACGCCGCTGCTCCGATCGTCGACCAGGCCAACGCAGCCCTGGCAGGCCTGCAGGCGGCACTCGTCCCCGCTTGATCCTCACTTCCCCCGGATTCATCTGTGCCAGAAAGGATTCATCGATCATGGTGCGAAGCCAGCAAGGTTCGTCGATAGTCAGCGCAACCGGCCCGAGCCGATCGCCGAGACGACCACAACCGGCCAGCGCCGCGTCCGGATCCCGTGGCCGCAGTCGTCGCCGAGCAGCCCTGCTGTTCGGCGGCGCAGCGGTCACGGTCGCTGCGGTCGTTACCGGCGTCATCGTGGCCACCGGTGACGACTCGGCACCCGCGAAGGGCCCACTGCCGGCCGATGCACTGACAACGACCGCGCCGTCGACGTCCACCGACACCTCGCCTCCTTCCGAGAGCTCACCGTCACCTGCTCCTGCCGAATCAGCGCAGGGTGATTGCTCGATGCCCGCAGGTGGGCAGGACAGCGGCGAGAACGCCATCAGGGCATTCGAGCACCGCCTGTACGTCGAACGGTCCGGCGCTGCCGCGTTCGAGCTCATCTCCCCCGCCGCCCCGCCGTTCACCACTGTCGAGAACCTCGATATCGGTATCGCCGAGACCCCGGTCGGGTCGAAATACTGCCTCGACCTCGACCCGGTTCTGCCCGGGCTCTTCACCCTCACCGTCAGTCTCGTCCAACCCGACGGGACACCCGGCCCGAAGTACCGCACCCAGCGCGTCACCACCTCCGTGGTCGACGGGTGTCATCTCATCGAATCGATCACCGAAGTAGGGGAATAGATCATGCGCAGTGCCGACTCCGTCCGACTCGCCGCCCTGACCGCCGCCGTGGCCACCGCACTGTCCCTCGCGGCCCCGGTCGCCTCGGCGGCACCCGCTGCCGGGTCACCGTGCGCGCGATTCGTGGCGGTCCTGGCACCGGGAACCACCGAAACCCGAGCCGACGCAGACCCCACCAAACCCGCCGGGATGCTGGGCCAAGTCGGGCAGGAGTTGCAGCGCCGGTACGGATCTCAGATCCAGGTCGTCTACCCCTCGTACCCCGCCCAGGCGTTCCTCCAGTCCGGCATGACGTACGCGACGTCGAAGACCGAAGGCGATCGGGCGACGGTCGACGCGATCTCCCGCTGCCCCGGATCGAAGTTCGTCCTCGGTGGCTACTCACAGGGAGCGCAGATCGCCAACGATGTGGCGGTCGAGATCGGGGCCGGGTCAGGTCCGACGCCGCCGGCGTCGGTGCTCGCGGTTGCGCTGCTGGCAAACCCCAAGCGCGGTACCGCCGGAGCGAAGATAGTCGGCCCCACACTGGCAGGTCAAGGCATCGGCGGACCCGACGCCCGCGGCTTCGGTGCCCTGTCGGGGAAGGTCTTCGACATCTGCCACCCCGACGACAAGTACTGCAACACCGAGACGTCCTCGAACTCGTTCCTGGCCTCGCTCGGCCGAATCCTCGCCAACCCACCGGGCACGGTCGAGACCGCCGCAGGAGCCACCGGCCCCACACCCGATACCGACGTGACCACAACCAGCGCAACTGGACAGTCCACCAAACCATCGACGCTTCCCACCTCAAGCACGACCGGAAGCACCACCCCTGCCCCGCCGACGTCTGGCACCGGCACCGATGCGACATCGACGTTCCTGAACGCAGTCACCTCCGACTACGGGTTCGCTGATCTTTCCGCAGCCCCGGGTGCCGCGAGCTCGCTGGCGGCGTCGGTGGACAAGCTGCAGAACGCCGGCGCGCCGACCTCGACCTCGTCGGCCCTCGACATCGCCGAGATCGGTCAGCAGGCCAAGCTCCTGGCCGGTACGTTCGCCCCGGTCGCCCAGACACAGTCGTGGATGGCTGCGAACCCCGCGGCCCGCGACGGCCTGCGTACGGCCGCCGAAGGATCTCCGGAAGCTGCGACCAGCAGCGTCGTCGACGCGCTCGAGCAGGTCGACATCCCGAAGATCGTCGGCGCTGCCGACCAGGTGGTGAACCTAGCCAGCTCTGT
Source organism: Rhodococcus sp. 06-470-2 (assembly GCF_002258235.1). Taxonomy (NCBI): domain Bacteria; kingdom Bacillati; phylum Actinomycetota; class Actinomycetes; order Mycobacteriales; family Nocardiaceae; genus Rhodococcus; species Rhodococcus sp. 06-470-2. The sequence goes on from NZ_NOYB01000005.1 coordinate 19,679, forward strand.
TCTGTCCGGCGCGTCGGCCCTGGCCGGCTCGACCTCGATTGCACCGTCCGGATCGACGCCCACCGATGCCGCGAGCACGTTCGCGGCCCTGTCCGGTCCCGCGCAGACCTTGAGCACCGGCGTGGCACCGCTGGCGAGCACTCCCGCCGATCAGCTCGCGACAGCGACATCGGTTCTGTCCGCGATCAAGCCGGTCACGATCATCAACCAGGTCCTCGGCGTGGTCACAGGGGTGACATCGGTCGACTACAACGGCGTCGCCGCGAACCTCCAGGCCCTCCCCGGTTTCCTGCTCTCCGGCAACATCAAAGAGGCACAACGGGTTTCGGGTGAGCTCAACAATCAGCTCTCCCCGCTGGTGAAGATGGCCGCCGGGGTGGACCTGTCGTCGATCGCGCGACTGATCAGCCTGATTCCGGACCCCTCCGGCACCGCAGCCGCCACATCGATGGTGGCCGGTCTGCTCGCCAACGTCGACGTCATCCGGCTCGCCCGCGACGTCGGCCAGCTCCAAGAGGTGGCATGGCAGGTCGTCGAGACCGGAAACCTGCTCGCTCTGGGTCAACTACTACCCATCGGAATCGACCTCGCCAACGTCGCACTCGGTGTCCTGATGCCGAGCCAGAAGATGTCCGCCGACCAGCTCGACGCACCCACCGACGCGATGACCGCACTGATGAGCAGCCAAGCCCAAAGCAGCGACCTCGTCGGGCTCGGCAATTCGGCTCTGGCCACCGTGACCTCCCCGGACGCGGCCGCCTTGGGCCAGTTGGTCGATGCGGGTGTCACTGCGGCGAGTTTCCTGGGTTCGCGGGTGCACGAGTCCTACGGACAGTGGCTCGTCGACGGCCAGAGCACCGCCCTGCAGGAAATGGTCGAGATCTACACCAAAGCCATCGGCGGCTGACCGGGCCGCAGCACCAACACCTGTTCTGCCAGAACACAACACCGCAAGTACTTCGCACTTTCACCACCAGATGAAGGACATTCGGCAATGGGCACGCAGTCCAGCTCCACCAAGACCGGCATGAAGGCCGGGGCCGCGGTTCTCGCGGCCCTGGTCATGCTGGTCGGCGCAGTGGTGATGGGCAGCGACAACCCGAAACCGACTGCGGCCGACTGCATCCCGACCCGCTCGCAGACCCCGGCCGCCACCGGGTCGGTGACGGTGCCGGTCCCTGCCGGGCAGTACCAGCTCACGTCCGGCTTCGGTCCCCGGTGGGGAACCATGCATGAAGGCGTCGACTTCGCCGGGCCCGTCGGCACCCCGATACTCGCGGCCACCGACGGCGTGGTCGTCGCCGCTGGACCGGCCAGCGGATTCGGCAACTGGATCATCGTCGACACCGAGATCGACGGCAGCAAGCTCTCCACCGTCTACGGCCACATGTTCGACGACGGCGTGTTGGTCAAAACAGGCGACACCGTCACCGCCGGCCAACACATCGGCAACATCGGCAACGCCGGCGAATCCACCGGCGCACACCTGCATTTCGAGGTCGTCCCCGGCGGTCGCCTCTCCGGCGGTAAGGCGATCGACCCGGTCCCGTGGCTCGATCAGCACGGCGCGCCCGCCACCGGCAGCGACGCCACACCGCCCCCCGCGCCGGTACAGCTCGCGGCCGCAACGACGCCGCTGACAGCGGGCGGCGAGATGGCCCCACTACCTGCCGACAAGGGCTCGGAGGAGCACTGGCAGGTCGACACCGTGCGCATCGCCCGTGCCGTCGCGGCGACCTTCCCGGAGGTCGACACCATCGGTGGGTGGCGTCCGGTCGACAGCTACGACGATCACCCGTCCGGCCGCGCCGCCGACATCATGATTCCGGCCTTCGACTCACCCGAGGGCATCGCGTTGGGCGATCGCATCGCCGATTACGTCATGGCGAACAAAGACCTCTTCCAGGTCGAATACATCATCTGGCGTCAGCAGTACCGTCCCGCATCCGGCGAGGGCAACCTGATGGAAGACCGGGGATCTCCCACCCAGAACCACTTCGACCACGTCCACGTCACCACCATCGGACACGGATACCCCGCGCCCGGCCAGCTCTACGGCCCAGCCCCCGGCGGCGCAGGAGCATCCGCGGCCCCGTCCGGTCCCTGCGCCGGAGTTCCGACCCCCAGATCCGGCGGAGGGCTACTCAAACCCGGTTCGACACCACCAGAGTTCGAGCCGTGGATCGTCAAGGCCGCCGCGACGTGCCCACAGGTCAGCGCCCCGATCATCGCCGCACAGATCGAGAACGAGTCCAAGTTCGACGTCGACGCCCACAACGCCGGTTCCGGAGCGGACGGACCGACCCAGTTCATCCCCGGCACATGGGCCGCGAAAGCGGTCGACGGAGACGGAGACGGCACCAAGGACACCCGCAGCATCCCCGATGCAGTGATGACCCAAGCCGCCTACGACTGCGAGCTCGCGGCGATCGCAGCAGACGGACTCGCATCCGGAGCGCTCACCGGCGACCTGACCGAGCTCTACCTCTCGATGTACAACTGCGGGCCCGGCGCAACGCTCGGCCAGGGCCAGGTCTGCCAGAACGCCGAAACCCTCGCCTACGTCCGCAACATTCCCCAGCGAGCAGCATCCGCCTTCGCCGCCGACACCGCTGTCGCCGCATGAGAACCCACCAGGAGAACCAGGACATGAACCCTCGACGCAATGCTCTCTCGGCCCGCGGACCACTACTGGTCGCCGTCGCCGCTGTCCTGGTACTCACCGGATGCGGGTCGTCCGGTGAGAGCGCCGTAGCGACGTCGACGACGGCAGCAGCGCCAGCACAACAGTGGAACCCCGGCGAGAGCCCGACGACGTCGCCGGCCGCTCCGACGTCGCCTCGCCCGCCGGCGGCATCGTTGCCGCCCGAAGCAGCGGGAGTGGACTTCACCAGTCCCGACGCTGTCGCCCGCGCCGCCCTAACGGTGTGGTTCGGCTGGAACACCAACACCGACACCGGACCCAACGACGCCGCGCAGCGATCGACCCCGCTGCTCACGGACCGTTTCGCCGACTCGATCACCGCCACCTCAGCGGTATCCGGGCCGGGTGGCCAGTGGCTCGAATGGGCCGCAGAGCGCGCGGTGGTCGCCGTCGAGGTCGACCCCTCGACAGCATCGGTACCCGAGGAAACCCCTACCGAGGCCTACCGGGTCTTCGAGATCACCCAGACCGCCCGCACACCCGACGGCGAAGTCGTCGGCACCCGCAAGGTCGGGGCGAACGTACAGCTGCGCAACGCATCCGGCGACCGGTGGGAGGTCGAGAAGATCTCCGAACGCTGACCCGCCTCGCCCCTGTTCACCACCCGCTTTTCACCGCCCGAGAAAAGGACACGCCATGACCACATCCGCCGCCACCGAATGGGAAGCCGCAGCCGCAGCCGTACGCGGGGCAGCCGACGATCTGCGCACCAGCGACTCCGCTGCACTACGGGCGTGGGCGAAGACGAACGACCTTCTCTCACGAACGATGTGGCCGAAAGTCAAACGAGAACTGCTCAAGCAACTCGACCTCGACTACGACAGTTTGCGAAACCGCGAAGCCATCGAACGCAGAGACGCCATCGCCGCATCGGCCGCATCGGCACCGCTGGTCGAACTGTTCGCAGCAGGTGACGAACGCGGCAGCTTCGCCGTTGTCGGCCCCGTCGACGACGCCGCCTGGTACGGAACGTTTCACCGCAACGACGCGGTGTTCAAGAAAGGTAACCAGGACTCCGCCGACGACTCGGCCGCCGGCAAGGCCATATTCCTGGCCGGCAAAGCACGCGAGGAGGCAGACGTCCCGGCGGTGCGACTGTTGCTGCACATCAGCAACCCCAACATCGACGGGACCGCTCTGGCCGGCGTCGCCGCCAAACACGGGGTGTCCCTCGAGATCGATATCACCGACGACAACCCCGCCGCACAGTGGTGCGAGGAGCCCGGTTTTCAAGCGTGGCAGGCGATTCGACTCTCCGATCTGTTCGTCGACGACGAGGAGACCGACGACCAGGCACCAGACGAGCAGGCACCAGACGAGCAATGACCGAACTCGACGACGACCCCGGAACCACCACTTCCCCGAAAGGAACTCCGATGAGCATTCCTGACCCGTACAGCGAGCACCGCGAGAACTACGAAGCCGAAACCGCCGTCGACCTCCGCAAGCAACGCCTGCGCCGCCAGAGCGACCCCGAGCCTGCCGCCCCCGAACCCACCGACGATGACGGCGAGCCGCAGGCCACCGAGCTCACGGGCGACGAGGTGTTCGCCGACCCCTACCAAGTGGGTCAGGATGCGTTGGCCGCCAACGAAGAACCTGTTATCGACGTCCCTGCCGAGTACGGCGGCCGCGACTTCGACTCCGAGACCGCCGATCTCGACAAGCGCCCCGCCCTGTGGGGACTACGCGGCCGGGTCAACGCCGCGTTGGGATTGACCCGGCCACCTCTACCCGATTCCGCCGAAGCCCGGTTCCGGCAGTCGGTGCGACGGGTCCAGCAGCCGCTCCCGGGATGCATGGTCGTCTCGGTCATCGGCCTCAAGGGCGACGCCGGCAAGACTTCCACCACCACCGCGCTGGCGAACACCTTCGGCACTCACCGCGGCCGGGGAGTCGTCGCCTGGGATGCGTGCGAGAACTCCGGAACTCTCGGCCATCGCGCGGACCGCACCACCGATCCCGAACTCGGACCGTGGGACATCCTCGAGAACGCCCGCGCGCTGGCCTCCGCCGACGCGGTCTCGGGCACCCTGGGTCACTACCTGCGCCTGCAGCCCACCCACGACGAGGTCCTGGCCTCCGACAGCTCGACGAGCCGCCAGAGCGGTATCGGGTGGGACGAATGCGCCGCGCTCATGGCTGTGCTGCGCCGTCACCGTGACCTGATCATCGTCGACACCGGTAACAACGCCACCGCCAGCAATTGGCAGTGGGCCGTGCAGCATTCCGACATCCTGGTCATCCCGCTTCCGCTGCGCCGCGACATGGCGATCCTGACGATGAACATGCTCGACGGCATCATCGCCCGCGGCTACGAGCACCTGGTGCGATCGGCGCTGATCCTGACCGTCGTCCTGCCCGGCGACAAGGACTCCGTCGATACCGCACTGCGGCTCGAAGGCTGGCTCGAGAAGGAGTTCGAGGCCATCGGCGGGGTCGGACGCATCATGCGGATGCCGTACGAGCCGAAGTTCGCCAGCGGCGAGCGAATCCACTATCACGAGCTGAACCGAGCCACCGTCGAGGCGTACACCAACGTGGCAGCGGAAATCGCCGACAGGCTCGCCGATCGCGCATATGAGCGGACCGCCGAATACGCCGATGCGTACGCCCCACAGGAGTTCACGCGCCCCTCGCAGGCCGAACGCCGACCGGCACGTCGCCCGTACTCGATACCCCCGCACTCGATACCGCAGCCCGCTCCGCAGAGCTACGACGACGGCGAGGACTACGACCGGCACCCACCCCGCGAGCAGTGGCGGCCGCGAGCCGTCCCACCCCGAGACCAACCACCCCGAGAGGACCCGTTCCGATGACCACCGAACCCGTCGCCCCACCCGACCCCGTTGCCCCACCCGACTCTGTTGCCCCACTGACTGTTTGCAGTGAAAGGACGCCACCGATGACCACACCCCCTCCCACCCCGACCCGGGGCCGCACCCTCGCTCGTCGCGCAGGGAAGGCCGCGGCGATGACCGCCGCCGCACTCACCCTCGCGGTCGTCTTCGCCGGCCCCGCCTCCGCCCAGGACTCCAACTTCAACCCGATCGGCGGGATCAGGCCGTCGTTCGAGTTTCTCGGCCCGGCCTTCCAGAACGTGTGGGCGCGGGTCGCTGCCTCGATCTGGGGTGTTCTGCTCGCCGGTGCATCGGTGAAACTGCTTGCCGCGCTGTACAAGATGCGCGCCGCGAAAGCCGGCGGTTACGGCCAGGAGATGAGCGACTCGATGGGCGAGGCGAAGGTCGCCGGGGTCGCGGTCGGCGCTCTGGCGATCGGCGGCGTCATCGTCGGCGCGATCATGTTCGTCGCCAATCCCGGCTGACCTGTCACCAACGATGTTCCGGCTCAACCCTATTCGATGAGAAAGAAGAACTGACATGGCACGAGATTTCTCCGCAGTCGGCAGTACCGGCTCGACCACCAGCGCGACGGGATCTGCGTCCGGCTCGCCGGGATCGGGCCTGTTCGGGCTGCCCAAGTGGGTGCTGGCGATGATCGCCGCCGCCGTGGCGTTCGTCGTCGTGATTGCCGTGGTCGTGTTGACATCCGGGGAGAGCGAGAGCTCCACCGATGACGGACCCGATGCGATCCGCGCCGCGCACGGCCCGACCACCACCATCGACGGCGTCCCTGCCGGCTACACCCGCGACCAAGAGGGCGCCCAGACCGCCGCAGTGAACTTCATCCAGGCCAACGGCCAGACCTACGAGGGCCGCATCGATGCCAAGCGACTGCGCGAGGTAGCGGTCGCGTCGACGCCGACCCCGGCGCTGACGGAGGTCATCGACATCTCGAGTGACCGGGAGGACACCGGAAGCACGGTCAACAACGTCCCCCTCATCGTCACGGTCACCGAGTTCTCACAGGACAAGGCCGTCGTATCCGAATGGGGAATGGGGATCGGTCAGACCCCGGTCAGCGACGGGAGCGACAAGGTCGGCATCCTCACCGTCTACTCCACCAGCACCGTAACGATGGTGTGGGAGAACGACGACTGGAAGGCCCAGGACTGGAAGTTCCAGACCGGCCCGACTGCCGAGCAGGCTCAGTTCCCGGCCGCCGATTCGCCGCTGTCCAAGCGTGGAGCTGGCGGCTTCTACACCTTCTACGTCAACTGATGAGGGGTCGGCCTGCGATGTGGCGAAGGATTCTGTTGACGATCGCGGTGGCGGTCATCGCGGCCGTCGGGTTCGCGTGGCCCGCGGCCGCGCAGCCCGAGGCTGTTCCGGCACCGGTTCCCGGTGGCGGATCGACCGCGACCACGACGGCGAAGAAGCTGCCCGAGACCTTTCCTGCGGATCTCCGCAAATACATCGCAGGTACCGACGAATTCAAAGCAGCACCGTGGTTCACCGGGCCCTGCAAGGACAAGGGCGGCGACATGGGCCAGTACGTCGGATCGGTGATGAGCAACGAAGGCCGCCTGCTGTACTGGACGGCCACCGAGAACGACCGCATCGCGCGGTGGACCGCCGCGGTGTCCGTGCGCAAGGACCCGGTCCTGATCGGTGTCCTCATCGATGCCGGCGCGGTCGGCTCGCAGACCACCGGTGTCGATCTCGGGGTCGAGCAGAACCGCAAGGCCGCGCTGTCCATCACCGACGATGCGGTGCTCGAATCGTTCTACCCGCCGGTCTATCCCGCCGGCGATGCCGCCATGCAGCCCCCCGCCCCGACCTGCGCACAGGATCTCGCCCGGTGGACAACCAAGACCTCGAGCACCTGGGGCTTCGAGTGGGCTTCGACTCCCGATGCGGCCTCGCTCGCCGAGATGAAAGCACAACCCAACGCCGACCAGGTTCCCGCGCAGGCCTGGACCGACGCGTGCGCCGACGGAGTGCCCGGATCGCTGTGCATGCACGCAATGTTCGTCAACTGCGACAAGTCCACCCCCGGCCAGGACCAGATCGCGTGTGGGCAGTGGAACACCAGGGTCGGAAAACTGTTCGGCGGCACCATGAACTGGATCGATCAGAACACCAGCTTCAGTGACCGCCTGAGCGAGACCCTCGAGTCGGCGTTCAAGGCGACCCCGCAGTACAAGGTCGGCAAAATGTACGTCGACGGGTTCTCCTGGGTGTGGGACAACACCGTCGGCGCGGTCGGCGACATCGTCGCCTTCGTCAAAGACCCCTCCGACGTCATCGACTCCTGGGCGAACAAGCTCAAGAGCGCCGCCGTCGGCACCACCACATCGGTCCTGCACGGGCTCGCCGGTGTCGGGGAGTTCAACCCCACCGACCCCGAATTTCTCAAGGTCTACGCGATGTCGACGGGTCTGGGCATCTTCGTCATGGCGCTGATGGTGCTGCTGGCGATCTACAAATCCTCCGACGGCAGCAGACCCGGTATGGAGCTGGCCAAAGACCTGTTCGCCTACGCCCCGGCCGGGGTGATGATGATGCTGTTCGCGCCATCGTTCGCGCAGCTGTTGATCTCGCTCGCACACGAGCTCTCGGTCAGTCTGGTCTCACTGCTCGGCAGCTCCACCGACGAAGTGGTCGACAACATCTCCTCGGTCCTGGGCCCGTTGACCGACACCACCCTGATCGGCGGTGCCGTCGGTGCCATCGTCGGGTTCGGGCTGATGTTCCTCGGCGCGTTGTCGCTGTTCTTCGGGTTCTTGATGCACGCGAACGCCCTGCCGATCCTGGGCGTGGTCTCGGCGATCGCCTTCGGCATGTGGGTGCATCCGACCTGGCGCAAGAAGGCCCTCCGCCCAGTGATGGTGTTCCTGGGCATCGTGTTGTCCAAGCCTCTGCTGTTCGTCATCCTCGCCGCGATCTTCGCGGCCATCAACATCTCCGCGGCCGGCGCGGTCGCGGACGACGGCGAGCTCGAATCCCTCGGGGACCTCGGCTCGATCGCCGTGTGCCTGGTGATGGTCGGACTGGCCCCGTTCGCGCTGCTCAAGTGGTCTCCGATCCTGCCGAGCGCCTCCGATTCCGCCGACTTCGGCAGTAGCGGGTCGGCCACGGGTCAGATGATCGGATCGAGCGCGGGGATGTATCAGATGCGCGCCGGCGGCGGCGGTGGAGGAACCGGGGGCGGCGGGAGCGCGGCCTCGCGCAATGCCGGTGTCGCCGATGCACCCGGCCGCGTCGGTAGCGGCGGTAGCGGCGGTGGCGGTGGTTCCCGGCCGGGTGGTGGCTCGTCGGCATCGAGCACCCATGCCGGTCAGCAGAGCGGCCAGACCGCATCGAGATCCGGCGGTCTACCGGGTAAGAGCGGTGGCCACGGCGGCGCGAAAGCAGGTGGCTCGGAATCGAGGCTGCTCGCCGCCGCCGGAAAGACAGCAGGAATGGCGGCGGGCGCCGCGACTGTCGTCGCTCCGATCGCCCTCGCCTCGGCCGGGGCCGCGATGAACAAAGCCGGAGCGGCCGCGCAGAGCGCCCCCGAACACCCCGACAGCGACAACTGATGTCCCACAACACGAACGGAGAGACCATGACCGCCACGACTGACATCGGCTGGTTCGGTCCGCACCCAACGCCGACTGCCCGGCGGGGGGCGCGGCGGTGAGCGGGCCACGGTCGGCGATTCTCGGCCGTCAGACCGCGCGCCGGGGAGTGCTCCCGTTCCCCGAGCCGGTCGTCGCCGCATGGGCAGCCACGCTGGTGGTGGCCCTGTATCTGCTGTTCATGGTCGGGCAGTCGACGTGGACGTTGGCGATCGACGCCATCCTGATCGGCGGCGTCCTGTGCGCGACACTCGATTTCGGCCTGCACGAGTCCTACGCAGCCCGCAAGGTCAAAGCGATCCGCAACAGGCAGCGCCGCAAGAGAGGCGAGCACGTCTGGGTCTCACCGACCGATCCGCACTACGGCGACCCCGCCCTCGATCCGGGGTGGACGATCCCGGTTCCGCTGTACCGCACCGAGCCGGTCGACCTGGCCGGAACGGGCCTCGACGACATGTTCATCCTCGAACACCGCACCCCGGGCGACAACGACTACTACTCCGTTCTCATCGCGAAACAGGGCCTGGCCGAAGGCCTGCGCGGCGACGATGCGTGGGCGGTCACCTCGGCGGCGTTCGGGCGAGTGCTCGCCGGATTCGCCAAACGGTCCTCGTTCGTCCGCGGCCTGGAACTGCTGCACCGCAGCGTCCCGGCCGACATGGTCCCGCACGAGAACTGGGTCACCGAACAAATAGCGGCCGGCGACCCCGACCTGGCCGTGGTTCCGGCGATCCGGTCCTACGGACAGTTGATCGACCGGATGAGCCCGTACTCCGAAGAGCACCGCTCCTACGCGGTGCTGATCTTCCCGAAGTCGGCCGCGTTCCTCGCCGAAGCCGCGCGGATCGCCCGCCGCAAGGACGCCCCGCTGGTCGGCGGTATCGCCCAGGTCATCCGCGATGACACCGCCCGCGCCGTCAGCGCCCTCGAGCGTGCCGGAATGGGGCGCGTGGAGGTCTACGGCGAACAGCGCGCCTGCGCGGTCCTGCGGGCATTCCAGGACCCCAGCTACCCCCTCGACGCCCACAGGGGCGTCCGGTGGGACAACTGCTGGCCCTCCTACGTCGGACGGGACGAATCGGTCGAGGTCGCCGGCACATGGCACACCCGAGTCGGCATCATCCCCACCCGCGCCATCGAACCGGTCGAAGTCGGCCCGCTGTGGCTGGCGACCCTGCTCACCGGAGTCGAACCCGATGCCGGCGACGACGAGATCCCCGCAGCACCGACCATCCGGACGGTGACCGCGCGAATGGACTTCGTCGAGGCATCCAAGGCCCGCGCTGCAACCAAGAAGGACGTCACCCAGGACAAGGCCCGTCAGATCACCGAAGAGCGCAAGGGGAAAATCACCGACGGTGCATCGGAGGTCGCGATCAGCGAATCCTCCCGTCGCCGTGAAGATCTCATGCCCGGAACCGGGCACCACGGAATGATCTACACCCTCGCCGTCTCGGTCACCGGCCACGACGAAGACGACGCCCTGCGGGCGTGCACACGCGTCGAACAGGCCGCCGACGACTGCGGTATCGGCGAGATCGAATGGCAGGACAACCGCCACGACGTCGCCGCATTCGTCACCTTGCCCCTCGGCCGCGGACTCGCGGCCACCAAATGGACCCGCTCCCGATGAACCGAACCCAGAGTCCGCCGACCACAGAACGAGGCGAGAGACGATGACCAGTACCGACAACAAGCAGGACCGACGCCGTGGCCACGCCGCCACACCGCGCACCGCCCGCCGTTTCTCGCTGACCCGGCGAAGCAAGCGCACCGGCCCCGATCTGGCCGCGCAGGCCGACACGGCCGCCACTCTCGCCGCGGCACAGTCCGCCGGCATGATCACCACCCGTCGGCACCCGCCGACGCGGAAGAAGTGGCTCGACCGATGGGGCTGGTACGAGATCCGCGTCGAGGGCGCGTGGACGACCACCCGGCAGGGCGAAGCGCTGAACCTGGCCACGATGCGCCGCTCGGTGCGTCACGAGGGCCTGCTGACCGGGCTGAACAAGATCAGCCAATCCGGAGTGATCACCGACCCCTACGCTCTCTACGGGTCGGAAATCGAGAACATCAACATCGCCGTCATCGGCGACATCGGCAAGGCCAAGTCCTCGCTCATCAAGACCGCGATGTGCCTGCGCCAACTCGCACTCCCGAACCGGCAGGTGGTGGTGATCGACAAGAAACGCCAGGGCAACAAGGGCGGCGAATACAGCGGAATCGCGGATGCTGTGGGCGCTGGTTCGATCCGATTCCGCACCGGCACAACGGGAATGCGCATCAACCTGCTCGACCCCGCGATCGCCACCGGCGTCGAACGCACCGACGGAGTCGCCCCGGCCGGCCAGGAAGCACTCGTCGGGGCAGTCATCGAGGACACGATGGGCCGCCCCCTGGTCGAGACCGAGAAAGCCGCACTCGGGCTCGCTCTGCAAGTGGTCAACGACCGCGCAGCCCGGGAGAACCGCGAACCGATCCTGATGGAACTCGCCGACGAGCTCCTGGGCCCCTCCGCCGGCAGCGGCGCAGCGTTCGGTGATCAGTGGGCGCAGGAATCGCGGCGTTGGGGCCTCAATCCCGGTCTGGCGCTGCGGGAGCTGTGCTTGGGCGATCTCAAGGGCCTCGTCGACGGCGCGACCTCACCGGAGGTCCGCGCGGCTCTCGATCACCCGTTCGTGCACTTCGACGTGTCGGCGTTGCCGAACAAGGGTCCGGCCCTGCGGGTGATCATGACCGTGATCAACACCTGGTTGGCGAACGTGCTCGCCTCCCGGTCCGCCCGGCACATGCAGACCCTGCTGCTGGTCGAGGAAGGCTGGCACGTCGCCGACGGCTCCACCGGAAAGGTCTTCCGCGAGAACATGAAGCTCTCGCGCGGTCTGGGACTGTCGACCGTCTCGGCGTTCCACCACATCTCCGACCTGCCGGTCGATTCGCCGGCGCGGGCGCTGATGAAAGAGGCCGGCATCGTCTTCCTCTACGGGCAGGACCGGGTCGAGGACGCCGAAGAAACCGCCCGCATGTACCACCTGCCGCCGGGGTCGACCGAAATCATCATGTCCCTCGCCAAGGGCCACTGCCTGGTCAAATACGGCAACGCCGACCCGATCCTGATGGAACACGTGCGCTCGGATCTGGAAATCGCACTCACCGACACCGACGAAGTGATCAAAGGAGCAGCAGCATGACCGACCACTCACGCAGCGCAGCGCTCTCGCACCCTACGGCCGACCGTTCGACTCTGGCGGGTGTGGACGTGACGACCCTCGATGTGGCGGGCAGTACCGCCGTAGGTCGACTGTTCCGGTCTCGTTCGGCAGCAACGGCATTCGCCCTGACGCACGCCGCACAATCCTGGGCCACGCTGGTCTCACTCGACTTCACCGTCTTCGAGTGCGATACAGCGTCAGTCGATTCGGCATCGGAGGGCATGTTCTGCGCGTGGGACGAGGTGTCCGTGACGGGCTCGGTAGCCGAGACAGCCTGCGCTTTAGCGATTCTCGACGAATACAGTCTTGGGGTGAGGCGGGCGAGGTTGCCGCTGCCCGCTGCTCTGACGGCCGAGATCTCCACGCTGAGCAACGCCGTCGCTTCGCCGGTGCATCCATCACGGGTCGACGACCCCGACAAGGTGGAGGTCCGCCTGTGCAGCATCAGGCCGGACCCGTTGCCGCACAGCAGAACATCGATAGGGTTCTACGGCAGCGACGACGCGGAGCGGGTGGCCGGGGTCCTGGCGTATCGGTTCGGCGGCGACATCGCACCAGCGACCGAACGGGGCTGCATCCAGGTCCACCACAGCGCCGACATCAGCGACGTTGACCGCGCCGCGGTCGCCCGCTACACCCGCATCGGCGAACTGCGCGCCAACATCGCCGCACTGGACCCGCGACGAGACATCGCGGCGATCACGCGCCTCGACGGCGAGCTCGACACCCTCTGCTCGGCCGTACTCCATCGACGATCGACACCCTCGCCCACTCCCGTCGCCGGCAGCGACGTGGTCCGCAGATACCTTCCCGCGCCTGCTCCACGGCCCGACTCCAGCGAGGACCGCCCCCGATGAGCACACCAGAACTTCGCCCCACTCCCCCGGTACTTCCCTACGGCACCGGCCCCGTCGTCGGTTTCGTCGCCGGTGCATTCGTCTCCGTGGTCGGCGGCGGCTACCTGTCCGGTCTCGTCGCCGGCACCGGCCCTGCACTTCCCGCCGGCATCTACGGGGTGATCCCCGTGGTGGTAGGCCTGTTCAGCAACCCATCCGACCCCGCGTCGGCGTGGCCGGTAGGTGCTCAGCCGGGCGGCCCGATCCTGACCTGGCTGTGCATCGGCATCATCGCGGCCGCATGCATCCTGCTCGGAGCTATCGTCTCGGCGAAGAACATGGCCCGCAAAGCATCTCGGCGGGTGCGGGCGAACGGATTCGCCGATCGGGCCGCGCTCGCAACTGTCGGGATCGACGAGAAAAGCGCGGTGAAGAAGGCCAAGGCCACCCGGCTCTCACTCTCCGACGTCCCGGTCCGCCGGATCGAGGCAGCAGCGGAGACCACGCGCATCGGCACGCTGTACGACGACAAGAAACAAGGGGTGTTTCTGCAGTACCGAGACGGTGTGCTGGTCGAAGGCCCCACCGGATCCGGTAAGACCTGGCGCATGTTCTACAAGGCGGTCGTCGAGGCGATCGGGCCGGTGGTGGCCACCTCGACCCGCGGTGACCTTCTGCGCGCGACGTGGGCCGAGCGCGCGGCTGTGGGCAGGGTCGAGGTGTTCGATCCGGACGGGCTGACGGTGTATCCGAACAAGATGCAGTGGTCGATTCTCGACGGCTGCGACGACCCCGAGGTGGCCATGCGGCGGGCCGCGGCGTTGGTGCAGGCCATGCCGATGGACGGCACCTCGAATTCGAGCTACTGGAACGGCAAAGCCGCGATGCTCATGCGCGGCTACCTGTATGCCGCAGCGGTATTGGACAAGGATCTGGTCACACTGCGGGTGTGGGCTGCCTCGCGCAACGTCAAGCCCGTGCATGAGGTTCTGTCGAGGGATCTACCGGACTGGGACGCCGACCTGAGTCAGGCGCTGGAATCGAAAGCCGATTCCTCCGACGACATGATCGGTGCCTGCACACGCCTGCTCGAGCCGTTGGCGTCGCCGAAGCTGATGCGCTCGCTCAATGTCCCGCTCAGCGAATCGGCGGATCTACGTTCCCTGATCACCGAAGGCCGCAACACCGTATATCTCATCTCCGAGGGTGGCAGTGCGTCGGCGGCCGCGATGACGACCGTTCTGTCGGCCGAGCTCTATCACGTGGCGAAGACCCACGGCCTGACCCAGCCCGACGACAAGATCGACCCGCCGCTGCGCATGGTGCTCGACGAGATGAACAACGTCGCAGCAATCCCGAACATGCCCTCGCTCATCACCGACTCCGGTGGCCGCGGAATCCAGATCTGGGCCGGAGTGCACTCCCGGCTGCAGAACGAACAACGCTGGGGCCACGTCGCCGGCCAGCAACTGTCCAACGACTCCCCCACTCGCCTGTATCTGACCGGCCTCGGCGACGCCGACGAGCTGGCGACCATCTCGAAGGGCCTGGGAATGCGTGACGAATACATGAGCGCCTCCCGGATGGCCGGGCCCCGGTCGGTCCCGGTCATGGCCGGCAGCGACATCGCCCGGATGCCCGCCGATCAAGCCCTACTGCGCTACCGGGAGGCCAAACCGATCAAGCTGCACGTTCCCTCCGTCTGGGACGTACCCGTGCTCGCCGCCCGCGTGAAGGCCAATCAGAAGGCGTTCGACGAGTACTGCGCTACCGGTTACGAGAAGAGCTGACGTCATGGCACTCCCGGCGTATACCCCCGGTGCGATCGACTGGCCGTACCTCGACAAGGACAGCGCCGCCCGACTGTGGGTCGAGCTCGGCACCTGGGTGGAATGGCTACGCGACCGCTACGAGCTCGGCCGCACCATTCCCCCGTGCTGGTTCAAACACGGCCCAGTGGTCGAAGAGCTGACCGCAGCGATGTTCGCCCGCCGTGAGGCGTACCAACAGGGCAAGAACGCCTATCACGGTGGGCCCGCAGCGTGGCACTACCAAGTTCTCTGGCCGATGGTGCACCGGATGAAGTCGATCACCGACTTCGAGCAGTGCACTCCCCACTCGTGCGGGTTCACCCCGCCGACGCCGGCCGTCGCCGGCGACTTCGCCGAATTCATCGCCACCGACATCGACGAGCGCGACGACTCACCGATCGAGCCGACCCAGCACGACGCCGCACCCGCCGAGGCCCCATCGGAACTGACGATGGAGCAGGTCATCGACATGATCGACACCGACAGTGCTGTCGCAGAAGATCCCGCCGACGATTTCACCGCCGTCATCATCGACGACGCACGGTGGGAGTACGACGAAGCCACTGAGACCTACAAGCCTGCCCCTTGAGATCGATTCCGGAACAAGGGGTGTCGAGTCGCGGTCCGGCGGACGTCCGGACTGGCACTCGTCTCTCATCCCACAGCGTCAAGGCCGTACAACGTAAAGTCTCTGCGATGCCCCTGCTATCGAAGTCACTCGGCGAATCGGTGACACTCGAAGATACAACCATCAGGACATTCACATTCAACGTCGTTGGCACCCGTCCCATTCGGCGGTTCTCCTACCGAACCATCGAGCACATCACAATCCCCGCCGACGCCTTGTACCCAAATTCCTGGGTATCCGTGCCGCCTGGAAAATTTCACCCAGGGAGCACCTTCACCACCGAATATGCACATGGCGCTGGCCCCGGACCCGTTCTCGTGGAAGTCCGGTACACCATCTCGGCACTGCTACCGTTCTGGTTCCTCTCCCAACAGTTCGTGCTGCGCTAGAACTAGACCCAACGTTCTTCCCTGGCTTGCACACCGAACGAGCCCCACCACACTGGGTGTGGTGGGGCTCGCCGGCGAACTGGGACGACTAGCAGAGCTGCTTGTTTCCGGTGTCCATCAGACCGATGCCGTTGGCGTTGCCGATCTTCACGCGGAAGGTCACGCACGCACTGCCCGGGGCGTACACCATCGGCGTCCAGTAGCTGTTCGGGCTGTTGCCGTACGAGGGTGACCACTGCCAACCCGAAGCCTGCGAGGCAATGCCGGCTTCGCTCTGCCGGCCGGCGGCGCCCGTGACGCGGACCCAGTTCGTACCGCAACTGGGGCTGTACCGAACCTCGACCTTTCCGGAGCCGAAATACGTGTTCTCCCAGATCGTCTGGGCACCGTTCGCGCACCCGGTCGAGAGCGGATCTCCGCTCGGGGCTGCCTGCGCCGTACCAGCCGCGCCGACAGTCAGGGCTCCGGCTGCAGCTCCTGCCATGGCCAGGGCTGCGATGTTCCTCTTGAGTTTCACTGGACTCTCCTCATCCCGAGAACACTGTCGGCAAAAGGCTTTTCACCGTTTCCGATCCCGTGGGACAAGACTGCACCCGCACATATTTATGACGCACCCGCTAAATTAATGGATCGCCTCGCGCACTCGCGCGACGCCAGGGGGGAGCACCGTCATGGACGAGGGTAAGAGCACGCGTGGGCGGGGTCGGCCACCGAAGAAGCTCGATCCACCCACCGATGCGCTCGGACGCTTCGCCAATCACGTGCGATCGGGACGTGCGATCGCGGGCTTGAAGCAGACCGAGCTCGCGGAGCGGGTGGGGTGTACACCAGGAAGCCTCAGCCAGATCGAACGCGGCATCCTGCGTCCGAGCCCAGCGTTGGCCACGGCGCTCGATCAGGCTCTCGGCTGGAACGGCTTGCTGCTGTCTCTGTTTCGTGATGCCCAGGAGGAAAAGGACCGAAAGACCGCTGACCGCATCGGCCGCTCCCACGACCCGACGACCGGAGCGCTGTCGACCGAGCTCACGCCTGCGGATCTACACCTCGAGCCCGGGGATGTGTCTCTGTGGGTCGCCGACATCACGATTCCGGACGGGACACTGATGGCTCCCGGCGAACGCTTCACGAAGATCTGGCGCGTCCGAAACGGTGGATCGGTCCACTGGGAAGACCGCTACATCAAACGGATGGGCCCTCTCGGCGGTTCCAGCCAGGTCGCAACCCCCAGCCTCACGCCGATCCCCGACACCGCACCCGGTGAACTCTGCGACATCGCAGTGGAATGCAAAGCCCACGTGCTGCCCGGGAGCTCGCAAGCCAATTTCAAGATGAGTGACGCGCACGGCCGCCTGTACTACCCGAACACCACCCCGGAAGGCGTCTTGTTGGCGATCACGGTCGTAGAGGGACTCACTCCCCGCTCGGCCGCCGATGGGTCACGCGACGTTCGGGGACTGTGAACCGCCAATTGCACCGTTCGAAAGAACTCAACCCCGCCACAGAGTGGCGGGGTTGAGTATGTTCAAGGGTCACGCAACTGCGGACGATTACCACCTTTAAGATAACCGATGATCCGTCAGCCTTCGGCGGAAATGCTAGCAGGCAGGAGCACGGGTGACAAGCACGGCCGCAGGCGAGGTGAACCTGGACTTCGTCTTCGAGTCGATGCCCCACGCTCGGATGCAGAAATACCTGGACGCAGCGGGGCACCGCAAGGTCGAGGGTGCGCTCGATCTGTATCGATGGAACCTCAAGGCGTCCACAGCGTTGTGGGAGGTGATCTGTCACGCCGAGGTGACACTTCGCCATGCGATCGACATCTCGCTCAGCGAGCGGCACGAGCAGCTGCGCAGGGAAGACGATTGGGTCTTTTACGCGCTGGAAGTCCCTGAGGGTACATCGGAAATGGGCAGTTGCTTCGAGGACCTGTCCAAGGCGTACGGGAAGCTGAAGAAGCGGGTCGGCAAGGGCAAAGGCGGGTTCGAGAGAGTCGCGGACATCGGCGCGGATGACGTGATTGCTGCTGTGGACTTCGGGTTCTGGAAGTTCATGGTTTCGGGAGACAAGGAAATAAAGTTCGGGACTCGAATCAGGCGAGGCTTCGACAACGCGCCGCGCGGCAAAACTAGCAACGACATGGCGTTTCTGCGTCAGGTGGTCAACCCACTGCACACGGTGCGCAACAGGATTGCCCACCACGAGCCCATCTGCTTCGAATCGGGCAATTTCATCAAGAACAAGTTCGACAATGCCATCGCGCTGATCGGCTACTTCGACGACAACCTTCGTGACTGGGCGAGAGATCAGTCCGCCCTCGACCAGATCCTCGAAACAAAGCCGTACATGCGCCGGAGATGACCTGGACCGCCTCTGGACTTCCTCATTTCCCCAACAAACGTTCGGCCACGCGGTCGTCGACCGGCAGATCCTCCAGCCAGAGCGGCACGGGGTACGCAAGGCGACTCAGGACGACGTCGACGGCATCGGTTGCGAAGGGTGCCGTCACCGAGTCCGGCGGCGGTGGATAGATCACTCGGTAGGGCACTTGCTCGTCGGACTCTTCACCTGCCGGAATCAGATTCCGCGAGGGATTCAACTTTCCACGTCGGCGGTTCGGCATCGGGTCGAATACATCGATCAGCCCGAACTCGTCCAGAGCATGGATCGCTTCCAGGTAGGTGTCCTCGCTGAGTCCATAGCGTTCCCATCGAATCGTTTCTCCGAGGGCCACGCCGATGTCTTTTTTCGACGAGCGCGGCTGCCCCTCCATACGCTGGGTGAATTCGACGATTGCCAGGAAGGTGGCTATCTCGCCCGGTTCGAGGACGAGGTGCCAGCCGCGGGCGAAAAATGCGCGCGGTACG
Source organism: Rhodococcus sp. 06-470-2 (assembly GCF_002258235.1). Lineage (NCBI taxonomy): Bacteria > Bacillati > Actinomycetota > Actinomycetes > Mycobacteriales > Nocardiaceae > Rhodococcus > Rhodococcus sp. 06-470-2. Next base: position 38,586 of record NZ_NOYB01000005.1, read on the forward strand.
CGCACGGTCTCGGGACTGCGCCTTTCCGCCGGCACTGTGTACCGTCGACCGTTTCCGGCCTCGGAGTTCAGAATCCAGTTCTTGAACCTTCCCGCCACCGGGTCCGATCCGGTGTGCACCAGCCCGACATCGTGCAGCACGGACAGCGCCCGGTTCAGCGCCCGACCTCGTTCGCGATTGATTCGAGCAGGTGAAGTTGGTTTGACATGAAGACCACAAAGCTTCCACCACGCCGCGAGCTCCGGTTCGCCGAACACGTTGGGGTGCTTGTTGACGAACGTCTTGCCGGCCTCGAACTCGAGGTGCGCTACGTAAATCGCCGACATCAGAACCCTCAGTGCCGAGTTCTTACGGTTGATCAAGCGGGTGGACGCAGGTCGGGTGTCCAGATCTGTTGAGCGAACATACTTCTCGCCGGGGGCGCGAAGAGGGCGTTTCGGATCGAGTCGGACGAACGGAGTCCGGATTCTGACGTCCTCGAACCTGACGTCTTCGTATTGGCTGCCGAGGCCGAGCAGGCTGTATTCCTTGGTTGCTGCTTTCACCGCGTCCTTGCGAGCCAGCAGGGCCTCGCGACGAGCGGTCCTGCGCGCCTCCCATCCCTCGAACACTGCTTTGTTGTACTGCTCCTGACGCGCGAGTTTCGCCTGTTGCTCCGCGGTGAACTTTTGAGCGAACACCCGTTTGGGGATTGCCGACGGCTCCCCGGTGTCGGTAACGTCGCTGTTCTCGGGCTCGCCGAGATCCTCCGATTTCGCCATGTCAACCATCAGATCTCCTCGAATTAGTACCGATGTAGCCGGTGCTGCGGGAACCGGACATTGCAACGTTAAAGTAGATAAGAGTAACGGGGCTATGTCCGGCCAGCCTAGACCCGGTGACCGGCCACCACGGTACTCCGAGCGGCGTGCGTGCAGCTCCAGAGCCCGCCACAGTTGTCTGCATGAACAACACACCGAACGGATCGAACGACGATCCTGACCAGGCCGGACGGAACCTCTTTCCGTCACTGACGACTCCTGCCGCATTTGCAGTTGCGGGACTTATGGGTGCGACCGCTACGTACTTCTCGCGGGACCCATCCATTGGAGCAACGATCTTCGCCGCCGTACTGGGTGCTCTGACGAGAAAGTAGCCCACGGCGTGTATGAGGCCGTCCGCGTGGCGGGCGGCCTCACACGCGGTCTCACCGATGGCCACGAGTGCGACCGGCCCGCGCTTACAGCCGCGGGCCGCGCCGCTGGTGTCCGTGTTCGATGTTCTGCTGCGCGATGGTGTGGTGGTGCTCGATGTTCTCGGCCTCGCGCTGTAGTCGCTGCTGTTCTTCGTGCTCGTCGCGTCGTTGCTGCTCAATGTGGTCGTGCAGGGTGTCGATGTTCGTGTGGACGGTGTTGTACGGCGCGTGCTCGGCCCGGTTCTCGGGTCGGTCGCCGGCGATCGAGGTGGTGTCGGTGATCTGGTAGCGGTCTCGGTAGGCGGCGATCTCAGCGGCGGTGCGATTCCATTCGGCCGCGAGGGCGTCGTCGTCGGGCCGCTGTTCGAGGTGGCGGGTGAATTCGAGGTCCGGGGTCGAGGCCGGGTCGGGGACGGCGGCGATGCGGTCGACGGCGGCGGCGTGCTCGGCGGCGATGTCGTCGTATCGGTTGTCGAGTTGCTCGCCTAGGACGGGATCGACGAGGTGGGCGTCGAGGTCCGGTGACGGCACCCAGTGCGGTGCGTCCTGGTCGACCGGTGTCCGGTGTGTGGGCGCGATGTCGTCGAGTGCGTCGACGATGCCTCCGGCGAGGACGCCGGGGTGTGTGGCGGTGTGGATGTCGCGGCACAGCTCGTCGAGGTCGTAGCCGCCGTGTGCGGTCAGTTCCCGCATTCGGGCGATAGCGGTGTTCCACCGGGGGTCGTCGCTACGTGCTGCGGTGGCCATCGCGATCGGGAAGTGCTCGCGCATCGTGTCTTCGTGCTCGGCGAGCCACCTGGTGTTCGCGCGTTCGGCCGCGTCGGTGACGGCGGGTACGAGGTCTTTGATGAGGGCGCGGGCGGTGACGTCGTCGCCGCGTGTGGTCAGTTGCTGGGCGTGCCAGGCGAGAACGTTCTCCGGTGACAGTCCCGCCAGCGCTGCGGTGCGCAGGTGTCGGCCGAGTCGGTGCACGCCGGGTTCGGCGATGAGGCGTTCGGCGGTCGCGGGTTCGAACGCGGCCTGGATGGGGCGCTGGACTCGTGCAGCGTCGAGTTCGGCGTGGGCAGCGTCGTAGTCGCGGATCCGTCGGCCGATGCCATCGGTTTCGGCGGGTGCCGGCCGAACGGTGGTGTAGCGGTCGGCGACGAGTCGGGCGTAATCGTCGAGCTCTTTGTCGGTGCCGGGTGTGCGCGGCGGGAGCGGGGGCAGCTCGTGTTCCGGTCGCCCGGTAGCGCCGGCCACCGTGTCGGTGGTGTCGGTGGTGTCGGTGGAGCTGCGTGCCTCGATGATCCGTGAGTTGAGCACTCTCGCGACGTCGCGTGCGGTGTGGAGCTCGCCGGCGGCGAGTGCGTCGACGAGGACGTGGCGGGCGCTGTCGCCGCGGTCGTGGATCTCGGCGAGGGTCGCGCGCAGTGCTGCGAGGCTTCCGGGGTGTTCGGCTTGCGCGGTCGCCAGAAGCGCTGCCGGGAGTGCCCGGTCGAGGACGGTGTCGAGCCAGTGATCACGAAGCCGGGTGTGGGCGGCGAGGTATGCCTCGCGGAGCCGGTCGGGGCTGTTCGCGTGTTCGGCGGCGTCGCGTATCGCGGTGATGGCGGCCTTGTGGCCGTTGTCGTTGGCGAGGATGCCGGTGAGGACCTCGCGGGAGTTCGGGGTGTCGATCTCCGAGAGGTGCATTCCCTCGGTGTCGAGTGTGACGCCCGGTTCGACGGGCACGTACAGCTCGTTGTTGGTGCGCCCGCGGGTGGCCGCGACATAGAGCCCGGCCCGGTCTGTGGTGGGGCTGAGCGCGGTGTGGGAGGTGTCGACGGTGATGCCTTGGCTGCGGTGCACGGTGGCGGCGTAGCCGAGTTCGGTCAAGCCGGACACGTAGTCGGCCGGCAGGGTGACCGTGCCGTCGTGGGTTTTGCTGCGGACGGTCAGCGAGCCGTCTTTGCCGACTGCGGTGACGGTCCACAGGTCACCGTTGCGGACGAACATGTTCCGTCGCCGACCACCCTTGGTGCGCAGCCACCGTGCGTTCTTGCGGGTGAGGACGGTATCTCCGACCCCTGCGGTGAGCTCGTCCGACAGCTCGGCGGTGCGGCGGGACTTCACCGTTCCCTGGCTACGGAAGTGCTCTTGGATGGCGAGGTTGACGGTGCGGACGTCCTCGCCGGTGGAGAGCATGACGAGCGAGGACTTACCGGCTGCGATGTCGGCGAGGTACGCCCCGGCGGCGGCGTCCTTCATCTCCGCGGCAGTGCCGGTGTGGACCCATCCGCGTTGGTAGAACATCTCGAGACTGGCCGGGTCGCCGTGCCGCAGATCGAGCGAATTCTCGGCCTGTTCGGTGTCGCTGCCGAACCGCACAACGGTGGTCAGTTCGGGCGCGCGAGTCTCTTCGGCGAGCAGCCGCAACGCACCGCCCGTTTCGACGGCGTCGAGCTGGTTCGGGTCACCGAGCAAACGCACGACCGCGCCTTTGGCTGCAGCGATCTCGGTGATGGCGGCGAGGTCTTTGGTCGAAGCGAGGGAGGCTTCGTCGACGAGCAGCATCGCACCGGGGCGAATGTCGATCCGGTCGGACAGGGTCAGGGGTTCGTCGCCGTTCTTGCCTCGCCACGGGTAGGTCAGGGTGGCGAGAGTGTGCGCGGTGACCCCGATTTCCTCACCGAGGGTTTCCGCTGCGACGGCCGACGGTGCGAGTGCGATGACCTGATATCCGGCCTTCTTCCACGTGTCGGCGACGGCCTTCATGGCGGTGGTCTTGCCGGTGCCGGCCGGTCCGATACCGACCGCAACAAGGGTGCCGCTACCGACGAAATGTTCCGCGAGTTCACGTTGCCCGGCGTTGAGAGTGCGTCCGTCCTTGCCTTTCGCGGCGGCGGTGATGACCTTGTCGAGCGCGGCCTGCGGAGCGATGTAGGCGACCGGGGTCTGTGCGGCGTCGAGCAGGGAACGTTCTGCGGCGAGGACGGTGTGCGAGGTGTGCAGGGCGGTGCCGGGGCGGGTGAGGATGAACTCGCCGTCGCGGCGGCGCAGCGCCGTCGGAGCTTCGGGCAGCTCTGGGAGCGGCATGTGTACCGATGTTGCGAGGACACGGTCGATCACGGCGGCAGTGGCGGCGCGCCGTGCGGTGTCGTCGGTGAACGCGACGGCGGCGAAGTTCGCATCGACGGCGGAGTGGACGTGGGTGATCGCCCAGTTCGATCGCTTGTCTTCGAGGCGTTCGAGCACGCGCTCGACCTCCTCGTCGAGGGAATCGAGGGTGCGCATGTGCTCGCCGACCTCGCGCACACCGGAGGCGTGCTCTCGTTGGACCTGTTGCCACCCCGCGGCGAGGGCGTCGACCTCGCGTGGGGTGCCGAGGATCTGCGCGGACCGGGTGAGCCAGGCGTTCTGCATCTCGCGCAACGTCTGCGGTTCCTGCTTGCCGGCGCGGGTGTCGAGGTTCGCCTGTTGGTAGAGCGAGTACATCGCTTTCGGGGACGGCATCCGGCCGTGTTCGGCGCGGTACTCGGCGACGAGCTGGTCTCTGCGCGTTTCGATCTGACTGCGGCGTGAGGAGAACATCTCGCACAGCTCACGCGGGACCTGCTCGATTTCGACGACGTCCTGCCGGCCGTGACCGGTGGAGCGGGCAGCGAGGGAAAAACCGAGTTCGGTATGCAGCTTGGACATGATGGTGGCGTTGTAGCGCTGCGAGGCCGGCACCGCGTACCGGTGCAGGATCGACCCGTCGAGGGCCCGCCATTTACCGTCGGATTCGGTGCAGACCTTGATCGAGACGACGGCGTGGGTGTGCAGGTTCGGATCCCCGGCGCGGGAGTCGTAATGGTCGTAGAGGGTCGCGACCAGACCGGTGGTGTCCTGGACTTCCTGGCTGGTGTTGCCGGTACGGGTGAAGCACGCTTCCTTCTCGATCCAGCCGAGGGCGTCGGTGACGGTCTCTTTGTGGATGCGCTCGATTTCTCGGCGGGTCCCGTCGTCGGCGAGCGCCCACATCACCGACACGCTTTTCGGTGGGGTGAACACCAGGTCGTAGCCGGCCACGGGCTGGCGGACGCGGGACTTCTGCGCGCTGATCCACGAACGGAGCTCGCGCTGATCTTCCGGCGGGCGGCCGTGGCCGTCGGTGAACAACCGGGTACCGACCTCGTCCATGATCTGCTGCGACTGCGCTTTCGACGGCGCGTGCCCGTGCTCCCTACGGAACTCCCCCACCGCTGCCTTGTGCTCGCGGAGCAGTTCGATGTCGTTGGAGAATTCGGGGAACTTACGGCCCAGGCGGGCTGCTTTGAGCGCGGCCTTCTCGTTCGCGCCCTTGGTAATTGAATCTTCGATCAACGCCGAGGCGTTCGGATGCAGCCCGCTACCGAACAACGCTTTCATCTGCGGCTCGGACACCTGCCCACCGCCGGTGATCGACGGCCCCGCAGTCGGGTCGATCCCGGCCTGCATCTGCTCCAGATTGTCCAGGCCCGCACCGAACCAGACACCCGGCGGTGTGCCGTGCGCGGTGTAGTAATCGGTCAGATCTTGGCCGTGCTCCCGTTCGCGGTCAGCGGTGGCCACCTGCTTGGTCAGGTACTCGTAGCCATCGCCCGCGTGCAGTACGTGGAGCGTCATCACACCGCCACCCTAGACGCCGCAGGCGGGCAGGCGGAAGGCCGGAACCCCCCAAAGTCTGAAATTCAGCAAGAGGTGTGTAAATCACCTAGGCTTTTGGCAGGCGAAGCCTGTGCAGTAAGGCCAAGCCCTCAGATGTCTTCGGCCAGGCCACAGACTTGGGGCGGTCGGAGCTGGGGTCGCGGGGGTCAGGAGATCGAGAGGCAACGGGGTCATGGGGTCGACAGGAGATCGGGTAGCCGCCCGTGAGCGGGGATGGCAGAAGGCCACCCGCCAGGCGGGTACAGCGGTGCGGGAGCGCGAGAGGGCGGCGCGGCGATTCGTTGCAGCGCGGGCACAACGGGACGCCGCCGAACAGGTGATGGCTGCCGAGTTGGAACGGCTGTCGACGTCAGAGGGATCTGTGCCCCGTGCGGCGGAGCTAGTCGGCGTGGATCTGGTAGAGGCCGAGCGGCTGATGTCCGCACGTCAGATCGTCAGAGCTGTTCCTGAGAGCGATGACTCGACGTCGTCGTGAACACCCCACTGTCGGAACCTCGACGGGACCACCGGACGAGCCCTCGCCCGCCGGTCCCACGTGAGCACCGTATGGGTGCGATGTCCCCTATCTGTGTGTCCGGCCCCGATTGTGGGTGCCTGAGATCGAGCGGAGCGGTGGGAGGAATCTCGGGCATCCACATGAGGATGAAGGCCGGTGCACAGTTGGGGGCACCGCACCCGATCCCCTCCCTCGTCGATGACTCCCCCGCCGGGCCGTGCACCGGTCGGGCAGGTAGGTCGTCTCGTCCGTCCGCTGTCGTCTGCGACGCCTGGGCGGTAGAGTTTGCAGTGCGTTCTGGCGGTGCCGTGTGGGCCCTCCGCCGAACGTTGATCACGTGCACCCTCACCGACTCTCCCCGTGTCTGCGGGCGGTCGGTTCGACGAGAAAGGCCCACACACATGACTGTCACCCCGTTGGACAAGGACGCGATCCGCGCGGCCGCCGAAGCGGCGATCAACGAGCGCATCGCGAAGGTCGAGGCGATCACCGACGCACAGCAGAAGGTCGTCGAGGCCGAAGCAGACGACGCGAAAGCGCGTACGGCCGCCGACGCGGCGATCAAGGAAGCCCAGGCCGCGAAACGGTCCTCTGCCAAGTCCGTCGAGAAGGCCAAGGACGCGGTCACTACCGCGTTGCGGGCCGCGCTCGACGGTGGATGGACGGCGCAGCAGTTGCGGGAGATGGGGTTGACGGTGCCGACCTCTGTCATCGCGTCCCCGAAGCCGGCCTCGACAGGATCGGGACGCAAGAAGCGGCCGGTGCGCATCGGTGTTGCGAGCACCGCCACCGACGCGGACAAGCCCGGTTCGGGCGAGTCGCCCGACGCCGCTACTCCCCCGCATACCGACCCCGCACCGAACTCCGAGACACCGCCTGCGGCGCAGGAGTTCGCCTCCGCCGGGCAGGGTGCGCAGTGAGCGCCCTCGGCGCGCTCGGCGTCGTCGTCTCGAACTCCGTCGGGCCCGACCCGTCGACGTTCGCCGCGTCGATCGCCTACGCCGACAGTGCCGGTGAGCCGGGAGCACCGGTTGCGTACGGCGAGTTCTTCACCTTGCTCGACGCAACCCAGTTCGTCGTCACGCAATGCTGGGTACTGGCGATCACCCGCGAGCAGGAGCACCTCGCCGCGACGATCGTGCGCGGCGGTCCGGTCGACACCGGACTGCACCTGCTCGATTCGGCCGGGACGCCGACGGAGATCTCCGACGCCGTCGGACAGCTGTTGATGGATCAGGCGGGTGCGCGATGACCGGCAACCACCCTGAGACGGACCTGAGCGAGTCCGATGTGTTGGAGCTCGACATCCTTGCGCTGCTGCAAACCGCGGAGGCGAACGAGGCGTTCGACACCTACGGCCCTCTCATCACCACGCGGACCGCGCCGCAGTTCGCGGACCTGTTGCGGATGATCAACGCTCTCGCGGCCGGCGGCGACTTCGAGTCGGCGATCGACGCGGAAGTGTTCGCGGCCGTGCGCTCCCCCGTCGACATCTCGCGGTTGGAGAAGTTCGGAGTGTTCGACACCTCGGACCCAGTCCTCAAACTCACCGCCGTGCAGACGCTCCGGACGATCCACGACGCCGAGACAGAACCGGTAGAAGCACAGTCGCCGGGAGACGTTAGGTGATGGTCGGCGGGCCGGGTCGGTGCCGGAACCGTTAGGTATCGGCGGGGCAACAGAACTCACGCGGTTCGAGCGCTACATCGTGCGCGGCCCGCACGTTGATTCGTGTGCGATCTGGGTCGGCGCGGTAGCCGATGACGGGTACGGCCGGTTCTGGTTGATGCGCGATGGCCGGCAGCGGGTGGTGCGCCCGCACCGGTACGCGTTGGCGCGTGCGCTCGGTGTACCGCTCACCGACGAGGTGACGGCATTGCACCTGTGTGACAACCCGATCTGTGTACGAGTCACTCTCGACGAGGACACCCGCGTTGGCGGGGTGCGTCACGTCGTCGACGGGACGCAGTCACAGAACCTGCTCGATATGGGAGCCAAGGGCCGCGGGGGTGGCCGGCGTCAGCGCGGGCTTTGGTACGGGCCCGATCGGGTCGCGAGAGCGGCGCGGTCGCGGCGGCTGCGCGATGCGGTGCGCGGTGGGTGGGACGAGGGCGCTGTGCGTACTGCGTTGCTCGATGAGGCTTCCCCGACGCTGTTCTGACTCCCGAACGTGTGTGGGCGGTGATGGCCGGTCGGTTGTGGCACCGACTGTGTCGGTGGGTGGGTGTGTACTGACAGCCAATCGAAGACCGGTCGCGTCGAAACGTCTGCGCGAGTGAAGGACACGAGGAACGAAAGGGGTGGGCTGGAGATGGCTGTGTATCTCGTGGCCGCTGCGATCCTGGCGTACGTGGTGTTGCGGTCCGGACAGCGAGCGGACGGCACGTGGAAATTCGCGCCGTTGCGCGCGACGGGAATGCTCGCCAGTGGTGTGTTCCGGATCGTGGTGTTCGTGGCCGTGTTCGCGTTCGCGTTCGCGCTCGGTGCATTGTTCAGCTCCGGTCGCAGTACGTTCATGCCCTAGCCTGCGTCCTTCTCGGCGACAGCGACTGCCCGACAGATGAACCCCCGCCATATTGTGGTCGGGGGTTCGATCGTTCCAGGGGTTCTACTGGTGGGGCCAGCCGCGGACGAGCTTGTCGGTGCTCGCGTGCACGGCGTTGAAGGCGTCGACGAGGTACGTCAGCCACGACGCTGCGGTCTCCGGGTTCGGGACCAGTGTGGAGGGGACGGCGTTCTGTTCCTCGTCGGAGAGTTCGTTGAAGTCGGCGGGGTAGTCGGTGGTGTCACCGTCGACGATGTTCGGTGCGCCGTCGATCTCATAGGTGATCACGAATTCGAGCTCGTGCCGGTTCGGGGCGGTGAACTCGGCCGACAGTGCGAGCTCGCCCCACAGTCGCCGGTCGTAGGTGACGGCCCCGGAGTTGATCGCGGCCTGCAGCAGCCAGTGCGGAGTCCACAATGCCTGCGCGCTGCCCGGTTCGGGCCACTCGAAGTCGTCGTCGAGCACGTCGGCTTTGGCGAGGTCGAGGGTGAGCAGCGGCGCGGCGGCCGGCGCGCGGGTTCCGTCGGCGGTGGGTGCGGTCATGGCCGGTGCCTCCAGGGTGTCGGTGTGGGTGTGGGTGACGATGAGGACACCGAGGTCGGTGCCGATGTTCGCACTGTCTCCGAGAGCGTCGAGCAGCCGTTCGGCCAAGGTTGCGGCGTCAGCGGCGCGGTAGGTGCCCAGGGTGCTCCACGTCGCGGCGTCGTACGAGGTTTCTGATGCCGAGCACACCTGCACAGTCAGCGCGCCACTACCGGTGGGGACGCGCTCGAGGTCGCCGGACGCGTCGACGACAGCAGCGATCTGCTCGCGGACGTGGACGGGCAGACCCGCATCGACAGCGGCACCGGTCGGGGGTGCGTTCGTGCGGTCCGGCGCGCCCTGTGGCGGCCGTTCGGCGTGCTCACCTGTCTCTGTCACGGTCCTCGTCTTTCGGTTGTGGCCAGCTAGCATCGTAGTGCCCTCGGCGTCGTCGATGCGCCCACCGGTGCCCGCGCGGGTTCGTTCAGGATGTCGGTGGTTGCCGAAAGCTGTTGAGCCTTTTGAACGCTGCCCGCTGCCGGATGCCGAGTTCGACCATGTAGTCGAACAGGTCGGCTTCGGGTGCTTCTTCGGCGGCCTGAGCCAGTCGTTGGCCCGCGATGTGGAAGCTGCGGCGGTAGGACTGGGACAGGACGTTGTCGGCGTAGTGCACGGCCGCGACGGAGTGTGCGCCGGCGGTGACGATGCCCATGAGGCGTTTGCGTAGCGGGGCGTCTTTGGCTCCGTCGGCTCCGGATCGGATGAGCGCACCGGTGACGGAGGCGAAGTCGTGGGGTTGGCCGGCGGTGATGAGGTCGACGATGTGGCCGTACATACGCGCGTGCGCGGGATCCTCGAAGTCCGCCGCGGTGAGCGTCCTGGTGATCCGCTCGACGTCGCTTCCATCGGCACTCTGGTTGCGCACATCCATCAAGGCGCACAGGAGCATCGCTTCGGGATCGGTGGCCGGGTCGTACCCGGGTTCGACCGCTGTGTCGAGGTCCTCGACGGGTGCGAGGTCCGCGCGTGCCTGCGCTGCCGGGTCGTCGCCGGGTGTGGGGACTGCGCGTAGTGCGTTCATCGTCGGGCCTCGCGTTCGTGTCGGTGTCGGGTCAGAAGTCGTCGTGAACGGATATGGGATTACTAGCGGCCACGCCTTCGGGGGTGGTGGTCACGATGCGACTTGCTCGGCGTCGCCGTATGGGGTGTCGTTCTGTTCGGTGTCGCGCTCTGCTGCGAGTTCGGCATCGATCTGGCGGTCGATGTAGTCGGCGTCGGGGATGTAGGCGGGGACGAGGTGCATGGCGGTTCTCCTGTGTCGGTGGGGGTGTCAGGCTGCGAGTGCGTCGAGTCGGCCGATTCGGAAACCGGACCAGTCTTCGCGGTCACCGTCGCTTCGGTCGACGACCACGACGGGCGCTTGGAGGTAGCCGAGCTCGGAGGTGACGAAGTGGCGGGCGGTGTCGTCTTCGGTGATGTCGACGATTCGGTATTGGAGACCGTGCTTGTCGAGCCGTCGTTTCGTTGCATCGCATTGGTCGCAATTCGGTTTCGTGTACACGGTGATCGACATGGTTGCCTCCTTCTCGGAATTGTTCTATTGGCTTTTATTCTACGTCAAAAATGCCTTTTGCACCAGGTGTAGATATAGTCATTTACGTTGCGCTATAACGTTTTTCGGTGTTTTTCACTTACCCATTTCGATACCCGATGGGCCCGTCGAAAACGGGTGCGGATACGTGTATCGGGCTTCCTTTATTGCGTTCTTTTCGCTTCCGGGTGGCGCGGAGAAGAGACGGCGGCGCACGGCGTCGATGGTCAATGCCTGGCCGGTGCGAGTGTTCGCCGGGGAGCGCAGCGAGTGCGGGTCGGGCGAACAGTCGTGCTGGGCCCTGTGGGCCGGAGCGTGAGCGGAGTGAAGGGGTTGATCCGGGAGAGGACGGGTGATGCATTCTCGTTGCGCAGTCAGACGGATCGAAAAGAACCTCCCTCTCTCGGTGTCGCTGCACTCGTGGCGGTGGCTGTGTTCGTGCTGGTCGGTAGGGTGCTGGGGTATGGAGCGCTCGCGGATCGAACATGCCTTGTCCAAAGCTGTGGTGAACGCTGAGCCGCCGCCGTCGGATCTGGCGCTCGATGCGATCGTGGCCGGTGTTCGGGTCGAGGACACTCGTCCCGCCGCCGCCGAGGTCGATATGGTGTGGCCGGCCGATCCGACGTCTCTCTGAGCGCTGTTCCGCTCTTCCTCTGCCACGCCACCTCGCCGCACCCGCCGGCCCTCCTGTCGTTGCTGCGGGTGGTGCGCGTTTGTCGGTGTGAGGGCTCGATGCCCGATGCACCGGCCCCGCGCCCGCGACCTGGATTGCCGGGCGTGGCCACCTCGAACCGGTGGCCACGCTCGGCAGCGATCGTCAGGTGTAGCTCTGTACTGTGCCGATGTGGGCGGCGACGTAGTCGGGGGTGATGACTGCGCCGATCCCTCTGACCTGTTCCGGCGGCATTCCGGCGTTGAGGACGCGCAGGAGAATTCCCGTCAGGCTGGGCAATGGCACGTTGGCTCGTTCGGTGGTGCGCTCGGCGGCCTGCAGTGCTGCGTGTGCTGCTGCGCCGTCGCCGGTGCAGTACAGGAAGTAGGCGGCGATGGTGAGGGCGTTCGCGCGGGCGGTGCCGCGTAGCGGGGCGGCGATGCGGGTGAACGCGTCTGCTGCGTCGGCGTCTCCGTGGACGGACAGGGCCAGGAACGCGTCTCGGACTTCGAGGTGGCCGGTGGCCAGTGCCAGGCCGACGCGGGCGGTGAGGTCGGCGCTGGGGATTTCGCGGGCGTGGATGACGGCTGCGAGCTCGTCGAAGGTGACGGGTAGGAAGTCGGTGCCCATCGTGGCGGCGGCGGCGAGTGCGAGGGATTCGGGAATCTCGGTGGTGGGGGCGTATCGGGCCTCGAGGTCGGCGCGTGATGGGGCGATGACGGCTCCGTCTGCGGTGCGGGCGGTCGCGAGTTCGGTGGTGGCGGGGTCGGGGATGGTGCCGTCGGTGAAGCGGTCGAGGTCGGTGAAGGTGGTTCCTGCGGTGAGGCTGTAGGTGTGCAGGGCGCGGATGGTTCGGATTCCGACTGCGGCGAGCGCGTCGCGGATGGCGTCGAGTCCGAGCAGGGCTGCGCCTGCGTGGGTGGTGTCTGCGATGGCGGCGAGGATGACGGCGGTGACGGGGGTGTCCTGCCGGGTGAGCGCGTCGGTGATGATGCCTGCGGCGGCTTCGGCCTGGTGGGCGTCGACGCGGGCGGTAGGCGCGACCAGGTGCGAGCCGTTCCCGTCGTCGGCCAGGGCGATGATGACGACAGAGTTGTCGGGGGTGAAGCCGAGCAGGGCGGGGATGGCGGCGAGGGTGTCGGCAGCGGTGGCGAGGGACATGCGGTGTTGGGTCATGGCGAAAGCCTTTCGGTGTGTGCGGGTGTGGTTGGGGTAGCGCGGTTTTCAGTGGCGGAGTTCGCGGCGGGCGGTGCGGCGGTCGCGGCGTGCGCTGGCGCGTTTGACGGTGCGCCGGACTTTGCGGCTGCCGTTTCGGTGGACGATGATGTCGATTTCGTCGGCGGTGGTGGGGTGCTGTGCTCGCATGGTGACCTGTTCCTCTCGACTGGTGGCCGGACCTTCGCCCTGCCAATTTCTTTCGCCGTGGTGGCTGGGGAGAGAAACCAGCGCACGGGAACGACGGGGCAACCCTTCGGCCGGACAGTTTTCGTGGGAGCGCAGCGACTACGGGACGAAAAGTGTTCGGAGCCTTGGCCGTAGCGCAGCGGAGCGAGGGGTTGAGCCGGCGGGCACGGGTGATGGATGCTCGGAGAAGCCACCTACGTCGAAAGAAATTGATTCTTTTCGCTCTTTTGAGTGCGGAGCGAAGCGGAGTTCGGTTCGGTGCAGTCCGTAGGGGTGCGTGTGGCCCGCCAGGGCCTGCTTGTGAACGTGGCCGGCTTCGGGTGGTGGGACGCGGAACGCCGCCGGAGCTGGTGCTCTACGGCGGCGTGGTGTGGGGTACGGCTGTGAAGGTGATTGTGCGGGAGCGACGGAGGGTGACGACGCTCGGTGTCGCGGTAGCTTTAGTTTTGAGGTTGCCCCTTACCGGGGTCGACTCTGGGTAGCCTTGAGCACACTAATCGAGGAAGTGAGACTTGGGTGCGATTGAAGTCGGTCCGTATCAGAAAATTCAGGAACATCGTCGATAGCGGCGAGCTGCTTTTCGACGACTCACTCACGTGCTTGGTGGGTTTGAATGAGGCTGGCAAGACGAGCTTTCTTCAGGCGCTTCTCCGTATCAAGCCTCACGGCAAAGCGGAATTGGTAGTGAAGGACGACTACCCGAGGTGGTTGTGGAAGAAGGACCAGCGCGAGGACACTATCGGGTCTGAAAGTGCGATTTCGGCCGTTTTCGAGCTGGACGACGCCGACGTAACAGCCATGGAGGACAGGTTCGGCGCAGGTGTCATGGCATCGAGGACGGTAACCGTATCGCGTTGGTACAACGAGCCCCAAGCCTTCGTTACCAACCCGGCAAACGGGTCCGTCCTGGTCGCGGCGGCGCTGTCGAAGTTGGACATCTCAAACGAGGCCCGCGAAGCGTTCGGGCAGGCCAATAGTCTCGCCGCGGTACGGAAGGTCCTCGCAGAACTCGAGAGCAAAGACGGGTGGCAAGACGACGTCGCTGAAGTCAAAGCGGTGTTTGACGGCGACAAGAACCCGTTCGACCGGAGTCGTAACGCCATCTGGGCCCGGGTTCCGACCTTCTTCTATTTCGACGAGTATGCCCTGCTACCCGGCCGAATCAACATCGCCAGCTTGAATGGAGCCGATGCGATCGCATCCACCGGCACCCAGACCGCGCGGGCTCTGCTCAACCTTGCCAATACTTCCCCCGAGGAACTGGTTTCTGATGACTATGAAGACCGAAAGGCAGAGCTGGAAGCGGTCAGTGCAGATCTGACCGACGAGATTTTCACGTACTGGAAGCAGAACGCGAACCTGAGAGTGGCGTTCGATCTGGACAAGGACGTGCGACTCGTACCGACGAACAACGGGTACCCCGACAGCACTAGGGCCGAGATCGATCACTATCTCGAGATCCGGGTGGAAAACACCGAGCACCGATACACGTCGAACATCGACCGCCGGTCCCACGGATTCCAGTGGTTTTTCTCGTTCCTTGCGGCGTTCACCGAGTTCGAGGCGAAAAGTAAGGGCACAAATTTCATTGTCCTGCTGGACGAGCCGGGTCTGAGCTTGCATGGTTTGGCTCAGCGCGACCTGCTGACGTTTCTCAACGATCGTCTGGGTTCTGCAGTGCAGGTCGTGTACACCACGCATTCGCCATTCATGGTCGAAACCGATCGGATCGAGCGGATACGCATAGTGGAAGACAAGGGCAAGAGTGTGGGAGCGAAGGTCACACAAGATGTCCTAGGGGTCAATGACAACAGCTTGTTCCCGCTCCAAGCGGCCCTTGGGTACGACGCGACCCAGCACCTGTTCGTGGGTAAGGACAACGTTGCTGTCGAGGGTGCTAGTGACGTTGTGTTCCTGACTGTGTTGTCTGCTCGGATGGCCGCGACTGAACGCACGCCGCTCCATGCCAGGTGGAGTCTTCTGCCGACCGGCGGTGCGTCGAATTTGCCTGCATATATCGCCCTGCTCGGAGCCAGGACAGATCTGACCGTCGTGATGGATTCCGGTACCGAAGGTGGAGGCCGGATACAGGCAGCCTTGGACGCCGGGCGGATACATCGCAACCGTTTGATCAGAGTTGGTGAAGTAGTTTCGCGCACCCACGCGGACATCGAAGATTTATTCACTGTGGCTGACTATTTGACGCTATTCAACAAGGCCTACAACACCTCGATCACAGAAGCGAACCTTGAGGATCAAAAGGCATCACGGATTGTGGAGAGGCTCAAAGCACACCATGGCTCGTTTGACCACTATGGCCCCGCAGACGCTCTGATGCGCAACCCAGACCTCGTTGATGCCTTGAGTGCAGAGACTCTCGACAATTTCGAGGAGTTATTCAAGAAGATCAACAGTTCGCACCGCTCTCCCCGATCCCGTTGAGCCAGTTCGAGTCCACGCGATGGTGGCACCGGTGCGCCATTGATTAGGACTGAGCGAGAGTGGATTCACCTGCTGGCTGCCCGTTTGTTGATGGGGTGGCTGCTGCAGGGTTGGCCGTTCAGGTGGTGGCGGGTACGAGGGTGTCGGGTTTGACGAGGTAGGGGTAGACGCCGGGGCCTGGTGTTTCGTTTTCGACGAGGATGAGGCCCTCGGGTTGGATGTCGCGTACGACGACGATGCCGGGTGCTCCGGGTGCGAGGTGGTAGCGGTCGCCGATGTTCACGGTCTCTCCTGTGCTGCTGCGGTGGTGTGTGTTGATTGTCGGTGGTTGAGGTCGATCCTGATGGCTTCTTCGGTGGTGGTGTCGGTCATGTGATGGGTGTGATGGCGGCGGCGGGGCACCATTGTCGGTCGAGGTCGAGCCGTCCCATTTTGTTGCCGGTGGGGATCGAAAACGACACGCTCGCAAGCCAATCGCCGGTACCGGTCCGTGCCCAGGCGTACAAGGTTCCCTCGACAATGCTGTCCATGGCCAAGCCCTCGGCCCGGACTTTCAAAGGTGTGGTGTCACGGAATCCCCCGCCTCCGGATCGTCCGATCGCGAGCGCGACGTTCACTTTCACTGACCTCGGTGGGTCGACGATGCGGCGGGTGGGTGGCTCGAAGGTGGTGGGCCAGGAGTCGAAGATGCCGGCGGAGTTGTCGGTGGTCATTGCGCGGCCGCGAGTGGCCGGTGGACGGTGAGGTCGGCGGGTGCGGGTGTCCAGCGCAGACCGTGCTCGCCGAAGCTCGGGGCGGTGAGGGTGTAGCGGCCGGTGCGGTGTGGTGTTCCGCGGCCGTGGACGGCGGTTTCGAGGGTGATGGACTTGATGCGCCCACGGCCCTGTTCGATTCCGCCGTAGCCGCAGACGGTGGAGGCGATCGTGAGATCGATACCGGGCATGTGCCCGTCCGTCAGCAGCAGCACATTGGCGTGACGACGGTTGCGTGCGAGCAAAGCTCTTGCGCGCGTCGGTGGTACGTCTCGTCCGTGCACGGTGGTGACGACCAAATCCAGCCCGTCGAGACAGATCGAGGCGGCGTCGAGAGGATCCCCGGCCCCGGGATCGACGAGGTGGACTTTCGCGAGATCGCCGCCGTGTTCGTGGACGGCGAGCAGGCTCAGGCGTGGTTGGCCGATGAGGGCGACGTGGTGGCCGGCGGCGGATGCTTCGGCGACGAGCGCGATGAGCATGGACCCGGCGCCGGTGACGGTGATGGCGGTTCCACGGGCCAGGGCTCGGCGTGGGAGCAGTGCGGCGAGCGGCGGGGGTACGGGCATGGTCCGCAGGGTTTTGCCGCGTACAGCGCCGCTGAGTGGTTCCGGATCGTCGGCCTTGCCCGTGAGGTCCGTATCGCCTGCGATGGGCGCCGCTGGTTCGGGTGCGGTGATGGTGGGGAGTTCGGTGGGTGCGTGGTCGCGGCGGCCGCCGGGCACGGTGGCCATGCGGCGGCGCAGGACATCGAGTTGGGTGGCCTTGTCGAGTCCGGTCAGGTCGGGGATGGCGTCGACGGTGGCCATGGGGATCGACCTTTCGCCGTGCCGGTGGGAACTACCGCCAGACTATCGAACGCGTGTTCGACTGTCGAATGTGCTGGTGAGCAGGTTCAGCGGGGAACGACGCTGCCGTCGAGGTCGGCCGCGGTGAAGGTCCAGGCGAGGTGCCGATATAGCCGGAGGTCGCGTTTGACCTGGTCGAGGGCCTGGGGCACGGCCGGGTGGTCGGGGTCGTGGCCTTCCGATCGGATTGCTGCGCGCTCGTCGTCGTCCATGTCTTATTGGACGCACGGGGTGGTGCGGCGGTTCCGGCAACAGTCATTTACTCGAATGACTGGACGAGAAGGTTCGGAGGCGCGGCGGTGGCCGCGTCGACGGGTCGTTTCGAACGAGCCAGGGCCGCGCATCTGTGATGCGTGGCCCTGTTCGATGTTGGGTGACGGTGTTCGCCAGTGCGCCTCTCGGCAGGTGGCCGCTCGTAGCGGCTGATGGTTGGTACCCGGGGCATTGGGATCGAACGCCGTCGAGTCCTACAACGACAGTGCTGTCGGTGGTATTCCAGCCTGTGCGGGAGACAAAAAGGGGGGGGTCCCGGCCCCGTGGTGGGACCGGGACCCCGGAGGGCCTGGTGCTCAGTGGGTGCACCAGAAGGACCCGACCGGGATGGCTGCTCCCGGCTGCCCGGCGCACCACCGGCAGGTGGTGTCGTGCTCGATCCGTCCGAGCACTCCTTCGGCCTCCTCGATGAGGATGGGCAGCTCTGCTGCGCTGGCGAGCGCGAGCGCTTCGGTGGCCCACCGGGCCGCGCGCGGATCTTCGGCGGGGAGCTGAGCGGCATTGCCGATGAGCTCGGTGATGATCTGGTGATCGTTGAGCAGGTTGTTGTTCATGACAGGGACACCTTCCAAAGGTTCGGATGAGACGTCCCCGATCGACATGACGAGGGTGGCCTGTCAACCCCGAAGAGGGAGCTTGCGACCGTGGGTTGACTGGTCGGGGTCCCCGGCATGTCAGACTCGGGCGACTCGTACGACCAAATTGGTGACCCATATGGGGCGGCCCCGGAGGGGACGTGCGACCGCTTGCGGTCGGCTTTCGATGGTTCGCCGATCCCCTACGCGGGCATTCGTCGTCGATGCCCCCGAATCCGTTGTCTCCGATGCTCGCCACTCCTGGGCCGCTCCCGTCCGGACCGGCCTGGGTGTGGGAATGGAAGTGGGACGCAACTGCGCGGGTTCGCAGAAACTCGCGAACGATAGCGGCGCAACTCGCGCGTGGGTGGAGCATCAACCCGTGAGGGACAACCGCATTCGCAGACTGGCGACCATCAAACGCCTTATGCGGCCGCCAGCACAGCCTCGCGTTGGATCCGGCAAAACCACTGCCGTCTACCGATCGGCTCCGGCCCACCCCTTCCCTCATACCCCCACGGGTACTTGCATACCCCCCTAGGTATGTGTCACAGTAGTGATGTACCCGCCAGAAAGGACCGCCATGTGCTACCCCGTCCCGTGCCCGGCATGCGGTAAGACCACCTGGGCTGGCTGCGGTCGACATGTCGACAGCGTTATGAAGAACGTTCCGCGGTCGCAGCAGTGCTCCTGCTCCATGGAGACACCCGCCCCAGCTACACGCGACAACTTCTTTCGTTCCCTGTTTCGTCGCTGACCCCCACCCCAACAGCACTCCACTGCATTTCGCAGGAATCTCTGGGCGTCTTCAACGCTTCTGAATACCCCCACCCGTATTAGGAGAAGTAATTGTGACCAAGCCCGCTACCGCGGCGGCCACCGGCCGCCACGACCGCCATCGGCCACCGGCACCCGGCGCACTAGGCCGCCTGGGAAGCACGATGGTCGCCCGCCGCAGGTGGGTGTTCGGCATCTGGCTGATCGCCCTCGTTGCCCTGGGATCGGCTGCGCCATCGGTGTTCTCATCCTTGGCCGGGGCCGGCTGGCAGGCCAACGGTTCCGAATCCGTCCAGGTCCGCGAGCTCGCCCAGCAGCATTTCGGTGGTAACTCCTCTGCGGCAGTGCAAGTGGTCGTTCACTCCGACACCGCCACGATCGAAGACGCAGCGGTGCAGCAGACACTCACCGACGTCGCGGCCGTATTCGACGGTGACACTCGCTTCGGCGAGATCATCGCCCCCCAGCCAGGCATGACCATCAGCCCCGACGGCCGCACCGGCATCCTCATCGCCGGCGCAAACGCAAGTACAGATGACATGGTCAAAGCCGTCGACGAGGTCAAAGGCGAACTGACCGAACTCTCCGGCGACGGCATCGAGGTCTACCCGACCGGGTCCTCCGCACTGTGGTCGGACTTCAACAAAGCCAACCACGATGCCATGATCCAAGCCGAATTATTCTCGTGGCCAGTCACCTTGGCGATCATGGTGCTCGCGTTCGGATCGCTCGTCGCCGCAGGACTGCCGCTGCTACTCACCGTCGCCGGACTCGTCGCATCCGCCGGTGGTCTCGTGCTGCTCAACGGCGTCACCCCGATCTCGGTGTGGGCGATGAACTTCGCGATGATGTTCGCGCTCGCCCTCGGCATCGACTACGCCCTCTTCATCGTCGCCAGGTTCCGCGACGCACTACGCAACGCCGATCCCCGTGCCGCCGTCGCCGAAACCATGGACACCGCAGGCAAAGCCGTGGTCCTGTCCGGTCTGACAGTCCTGGTGAGCCTCTCGGCAGTGCTTCTCGTTCCCGCACCGGCCGTGCGGACCATGGCCGTCGGCATCATGCTCGCTGTCACGTTCGTGCTGATCGCCACCATGACCCTGCTCCCCGCAACCCTGGGGGCACTCGGCTCCAAGGTCAACGCCGCATCCCTGCCCTACGCCAAACGCCAGCAGCACCGCTCCCCGAAATTCGCAGCCTGGGGCGAACTACTCCACAAGCATCCCTGGCCGTTCGCACTGGTCTCCGTCGGCATCCTCATCGTCCTGGCACTGCCGGTCCTCGGACTGAAAGTCGCAATGCCCTCGATCACCGTCGTCCCAGAAGATGCACCGGTTCGCCAAGGCTACGAGCTCGTCCAAGCCCAGTTCGGCGACGGCGCACCCGGCGCACTGCAGATCGTCGTCCCCTCTTCCGACGCCGCCGCGACCGCCACCGCAGCCAGCAGCGTCGACGGGATCTCGATGGTGACTCCGCCCCAGCCTGCCGCGGACGGCTCGAACTACTCACTGCTACAAGCGCTTCCCGCCGTGGACCCCTCCGACGAGAGTATGGGCACCATCCTCGGTGACCTGCGCGCGCAGCTCCCGGAGTCGGCATTGGTCGGCGGGGCACCGGCGGAGAACCTCGATCTGCAGCAAGCCCTCAACGACTACCTGCCGCTGGTGATCGGGATCATCCTCGCGCTCGGTTTCATCCTGCTGCTCGTTGCACTGCAGGCACCGCTGATCGCGATCCTCGGCACCGCAGTCAGTCTGCTCTCGACCGCCGCAGCGTTCGGGGTCGCGAAGCTGATCTTCCAGGACGGGCACGGCGCATCACTGCTCGGATTCACCCCGCAAGGCTTCCTCGACGGCTGGGGTCCGGTGTTCTTCTTCGCGATGATCTTCGCCATCGCCATGGACTACACAGTGTTCCTGCTCGCCACCGCGAAAGAGCACTACGAGAAGACCGGGGACCCGAAAGCCGCTCAGGTCGACGGCCTCGCCCACTCCGGCCGGGTCATCTTCGCCGCCGCCGCGGTCATGGTCGCCGTGTTCTTCACCTTCGCACTCTCCGATCCGCTCCCACCGAAGGAGATGGGCATCATCCTCGGCGTCGCGGTACTGCTCGACGCCTTCCTGATCAGGCTGATCCTGCTGCCGGTCCTGCTGCGTTTGAGCGGTCACGCCGCATGGTGGTCACCAGCCTGGCTGCGCAAGGTGCTGCCCTCGATCAGCTTCTCTCACTGACACCCTCACCACACCCAACGGAGCAATCATGACCGATCCGAACACAACCCACTCGGCGGCATTCACAGGATGGCCGATCGAACGTATCGTCCCCGCCCTTGCTGCCGGTGTCACCGCCACCGGTCTGGCACTCGGCGAATTACACGCACCGCAATGGCGACTACTCAGCGCGTTCGCTGCCGCCAACCTCGCCCTCTACGCAGCGGTTGGCTGGTGCCCGGCCAGCGCACTGCTCACCAAAGCGGGCGTGCCGAGTATTCGCCGGCCCCGAATCGGGTAGGCCCACACCACCACAGTTCGACCACCGAAAGGAATTTCCCTCATGAACATCGCACTCTCGACCACTCTGACCGACACTGACTTCGACACCGCAGTCGACTCCGTCAAATCAGCCCTGTCCGACCAAGGCTTCGGTGTTCTCACCGAAATCGACATGCAGGCCACGTTGAAGGCCAAACTCGGCGAAGACATGGAGCAGTATCTGATCCTCGGTGCCTGCAATCCCACCCTCGCGCACCGCGCCGTCGGAGTCATGCGCCAGATCGGCTTGCTGCTGCCGTGCAATGTCGTCGTCCGCGCCGACACCGCCACATCCGGATCGGTGATCGTCGAAGCGATGAACCCCGACATCATGGTCCAAGCGACCGGAGAACCCGCCCTCTCCGATGTCGCGGCCGAGGCCACCACCAAGCTCCAGGCCGCCATCGACGCACTCGGTGGCCAGGACACAGCCCACAGCTGATGACCCTGGCACTGGCACTGGTCCTCGGCGTCGCCGTCGGCATCCTGCTCGGTCTCCTCGGAGGCGGCGGGTCGATTCTCGCGGTCCCGGTTCTCGTCTACGCCCTCGGAATGGACCTGTCGGAGGCGATACCGACATCGTTGCTGGTGATCGGTGTCGCCTCTGCGACCGGGGCCATCCCCAAGGTGCGGGCGCGGCTCGTCGAGTGGCGGCTGGCGGCGATCTTCGCGGCCACCGGCATTGTCGGCACCGTGGTCGGCAGCGCCCTGGGCAGACATCTGCCCGAGGCGGCCGTGATGATCGGCTTCGCAATCGTCATGATCATTGCCGGGGCGCGGATGCTGCGCAGCGCCGACGATGTCGGAACTGCATGCAAGACAGGGGATTCCGGGATCGACTGGCGGCGATGCGCACCACGGTCCATACCGACAGGGTTCGGGGTCGGTGTCCTCACCGGACTGTTCGGCGTCGGCGGAGGATTTCTGATCATCCCCGCTCTGGTGCTGTTGCTGGGAATCGAGATGGGTGTCGCTGTCGGAACGTCGCTGGTGGTCATCGTCGCAAACTCCGCCGCCGGACTGATCGCTCAGGCCGACGGGCTCGGCGGGAACTGGGCACTGACAGCCGCGTTCGCCGGTGCTGCGATTGCAGGCTCGCTGGTCGCCGGGCGACTGAGCACACGCATTGATACCGACAAGCTGCGCACGTGGTTCGCCTACCTGGTGTTCGCCGTCGCGGGCTACGTACTTGTCGACACCCTCGTTCTTTCATGACCGAACGCACACACCGACCCGATGCCCCCAGGGGTAATCTGAAACCACTACCACCCTCACACCCTCAGGAGACCGCAATGGTCGGCGACGAAGACAGCATCGCATTGGTACTCAACCGGCTGCGCCGCGCACACGGCCAACTCGCCGGAGTGATCGGCATGATCGAGAACGGACGTGACTGCAAAGACGTCGTCACCCAACTCGCCGCCGTCTCCCGCGCCCTCGACAAAGCCGGATTCAAGATCGTCGCCACCGGCCTCCGCGAATGCATGACCGGCGACACCGCCGACAACAAAGAACCCATGACCGAAGCAGAACTGGAAAAACTCTTCCTCGCACTGGCCTGAACGAGGACGTTTCACGTCAGAAACGAGGCCGACCCGACGACACCGTAGGAGTACCCCGTGAGCGCTACCGATCCAGACATCGCCATCATCGAAACGTCGAGCCTCGGCGACCGCAGCTACCTGATCAGCCACGACGGCATCGCCGTCGTGATCGATCCCCAACGTGACATCGACCGCGTCCTGGCACTGGCCGCGGAGAAGAACGCCGCGATCACCCACGTACTCGAAACCCACATCCACAACGACTACGTCACCGGCGGCCTCGAACTCGCACGCGCTACCGGAGCCGAATACGTTGTGCCCGAGGGTGACCCGGTCGAATTCGAGCGACGGGCAGTGGGGGACGGCGATGTCGTCGACGCGGGATCGGCGACGTTTCAGGTCATGCACACCCCGGGCCATACACATCATCACGTCAGCTACGTACTGCAACTCGGAGACGAACCGATCGCGATCTTCACCGGCGGCTCGATGCTCTACGGATCCACCGGCCGCACCGACCTACTCGGCTCCGAACACACCGACGAGCTCACCCATGCCCAGTTCCACTCGGTCCGTCGAATCGCCGCCGAACTCCCCGCCGACGTCGAGGTCTACCCCACCCACGGATTCGGTAGCTTCTGCTCCGCGACCCCCACCAGCGGCGACTCGTCGACCATCGGTGAACAGCAACAGTCCAATCCCGCGCTGACCCAGGACGAACAAACCTACGTCGACGAGTTGATCGCAGGATTGTCGGCCTACCCCGCGTACTACGCCCACATGGGCGTCATCAACACCGAAGGTCCGGCCCCGATCGATCTGTCCACCCCGGAGCCTGTCGATCCCGACGAACTACGCAGGCGCATCGACGATGGCCAGTGGGTCGTCGACCTCCGCGCACGAACCGCCTTCGCTGCTGGACATCTCGACGGCTCCCTCGGTTTCGAGCTGTCGACGACGTTCGTGACCTATCTCGGATGGCTCTACCAGTGGGGTGCGCCGCTGACATTGATCGGTGACACATCCGATCAAATCGACGAGGCCACAAGGGAGTTGGCACGTATCGGCATCGACCACCCCTCCGGCTCCGCTGTCGGAGAGATTCATTCGCTCGCCGGCGACGGCCACGTGCGGTCCTACGAGGTGTCCGACTTCGCCGGACTTGCCGCAACCGACTCCGACATCACTGTGCTCGACACACGTCAACAGTCCGAGTACGCGGACGGCCACATCCCCGGTGCGGTGAATATCCCCCTTCACGAACTGCCGCACCGACTCGCAGAAGTCCCCGACGGCAAAGTGTGGGTGCACTGCGCCTCCGGCTATCGCGCCTCGATCGCGGCCTCACTACTCGACCGGGAACATCGCAGCGTGGTGCTCATCGACGACGACTACAACCGCGCAACAGATCTCGGACTCGACACCTCGAAGACATGACGAAATGCTTCGACGACCGAACGCGACGAGACAGGCGTACCCCCAGGGGGTATATGTTGGTATCATCGGCCGCATGCACTCAGTGAATCGGCACGGTCGACGGGGCACAGCTCCGACGGCAGCTTTACTGATTGCACTGACGGTGTTCGGTGTCCTGTTGATGCATTCGGTGACACCGATGTCGATGCCCGTGACCGGCTCGATGTCCACATCGATGAGCGGCGGCCATGCCTCGTTCGCAGCACCGTCCCACACGGACGCCACGGTTCCGGTGATGACCGGGGAACATGACTGCCCGTCGGGGCACCAGATGATGCATCCCTGCGTCGGCACGACGGTGTCGTGGCCCGCGCTGACGGTCCCGGCGATGAGCGCAGCCCTCGACCTGGCGCCGACATCGGTGAACCGGATCATTGGACGGGCCGACTCCACGCTTGAGCGTGCGCCGCCGTGGACGTTATGGGAGTTGGACAGATCGGTGACCTTGCGAGTGTGACAGGGAGCCCGGCAGACGCGTGTCTGTCGGCGGATCGAACGACATCCAATTCTCTGCACTACCCACTCTTGCAAGGAGTTTCCTCATGCGTACCAAAGTCATTGCCTCGATCGCTGCTGCCGCCGCGAGCGCGTTCCTCGTCGTCGGCTGTAGCGACAACGCGGCCGATTCGTCGATGGACGGCCATGCGATGGGATCGATGTCCTCGGCACCGATGTCCTCGGCCCAAGCAAGCGCGTCCGCAGAGTTCAACGATGCCGACGTGATGTTCGCGCAGATGATGTACCCGCATCACGCCCAAGCAGTCGAGATGGCCGACATGGCGAACGGCCGCACCGACAACCCGGAGGTGCTGTCGCTGGCATCGGCGATCGCCGCCGCGCAACAGCCCGAGATGGACCAGATGACCACCTGGCTCACCGAGTGGGGCCAGCCCATGCCCGACATGGACAGGGGTGACATGGGTGACATGGGTGACATGGGCGGGATGGACCACAGCTCCGGCAGCGGCATGATGACCGCTCAGGACATGGACGCGTTGATGGCAGCGTCGGGACCGGAATTCGACCGCCAGTGGTTGACGATGATGATCGCCCACCACACCGGCGCCATCGAGATGGCCAACACCGAAATCGCAGACGGTTCCAATCCTGACGCCCTGGAGATGGCCCGCACCATCGTCGCCACCCAGCAGCAGGAAATCGACACCATGCAGCGGCTGCTCGGCTGACCCGGCCCGCTATAGACAACGATGGCCGCATCCTCTCCGGCGGAGAAGGTGCGGCCATCAACGTTCCACAATTGTCAGGGCTGCGTTCCCGGTACGAGATCAGCTCTCACAGTGACGGTGTGCGCTGCGACGGAGCATTGGAACTCCCGTCGTTCACCGCTCCGGTGATGGTGTCGGGTGTGAGGTCGAGTCGCCGAAGCAGCTGCGCGTTCGCGGCGACGATGATCGTCGACAGCGACATCAGGATCGCGCCGATCGACATGGGCAGCACGAACCCGACCGGCGCGAGCACTCCTGCCGCGAGCGGAACTGAGATGAGGTTGTATCCCGCTGCCCACCAGAGGTTTTGCTTCATCTTCCGGTACGAGGCGCGCGAGAGTTCGATCACCGACAACACCGACCTCGGGTCGTCGCTGGCGAGGATCACTCCGGCCGACGCGATAGCAACGTCGGTACCCGCGCCGATAGCGATACCGACATCGGCCTGCGCGAGAGCCGGTGCGTCGTTGACTCCGTCACCGACCATCGCCACGGTGCGCCCTTCCTGTTGAAGTTCAGCAACGTTGTGGGACTTGTCTTCCGGTTTCACCCCCGCGAAGTAGCGGTCCACACCGAGCTCGGTGGCGACGGACTTCGCGACGGCTTCGGCATCACCGGTGATCATCACCACCGCGATACCCCGAGCGTGGAGCGCATCGACTGCCGTGCGGGATTCGGGCCGGATCTCGTCGGCGAGCGCAAGGGCACCGATCACAGCACCGTCGGCCAGGACGTGCAGGATGATCGCCCCGTCGCCCCGCCACCGGTCGGCGACAGCAAGTTCGGATCCGCGCTCCTGCTCGAGCAGCGCGGGCCCGCCGACCTGCACGCGGGTGCCGTCGACGTCCGCAGCGACCCCGACAGCGGGAGACGACTGAAAACCGGCTGCAGCCGGGACGGTCAGGTTCCGCGCGCGTGCGGCGCCGACGATGGCACGGGCGAGGGGATGTTCAGAGTCGGCTTCTGCGGCAGCGGCCAAAGCGAGGACCTCGTCGGCGGTGCGCCCGTCTGTCACCTCGATTGCGGTGACGGTGGGTTCACCCTTGGTGAGGGTGCCGGTCTTGTCGAAGAGCACGGTGTCCACCGTGCGCATTGTTTCGAGTGCGAGCCGGTCCTTGACCAGGACACCGCCGCGGGCTGCGCGTTCGGTGGCGATGGAGACCACCAGCGGGATCGCGAGTCCGAGTGCGTGCGGGCAGGCGATGACCAGCACGGTGATGGTGCGGATGACGGCGTCGTCGGGCATCCCGACCAGAGTCCACACAGCGGCGGTGATGATCGCGGCACCGAGAGCGAACCAGAACAGCCAACCGGCGGCCGTGTCGGCGATGCGCTGAGCGCGCGAGGTCGAGTTCTGGGCGTCGGCGACCAAGCGGCCGATGCCTGCGAGGGCGGTGTCCTCCCCGACTGCGGTGACCTGGACGCGCAGACCGGAGTCGGTGGCTACCGTGCCGGCGACAACTTGGTCGCCGTCGCTGCGGCGGACGGTGCGTGATTCGCCGGTGATCATGGACTCGTCCATGCTCGCCGATCCGGAGACGATGGTGCCGTCCGCCGGTACTCGGCCGCCGGGGCGCACGACGACGACATCACCGCGCTGCAGCTCGGCCGGGGACACCGGCACCACATCGTCGCCGTCGACGCGTTCGGCGGTGTCCGGGAGCAGCGCCGCCAGTGAGTCCAGAGCGGAGGTGGTCTGCGCGAGGGATCGCATTTCGATCCAGTGCCCGAGCAGCATGATCACGATCAGCAGCGCCAGTTCCCACCAAAAGTCGAGCTGATGATCGAGCAGGCCGAGGCTCGCGCCCATCGACGCAATGAATGCGACGGTGATCGCGAGGGCGATGAGCAGCATCATTCCTGGTGCACGTGAACGGATTTCGCCAACTGCTCCGGTGAGGAAGGGAGATCCGCCCCAGGCGTACATCACGGTGCCGAGCGTCGGCGAGACCCAGGCGATCCACGACGCGTCCGGCAGTGAGTATCCGAGAAGCATCGCGAACATGTTCGATGCCACGATCACCGGAACGGCGAGGACCAGCATGATCCAGAACAGACGACGGAACATGCCGACGTGATCGCCGTGACCGGCATGGCCACCGTGCCCGGTATGCCCTGTGTGTCCTCCGTGTTCGGAGTGCTCGCCGTGTCCGGTGTGGCCTGCGCTGCGTTCGGACGTGTCGTGCCCCGACTGCGCGCCAGCTCTCTTAGCCGTTCCGACGTCAGAATGCGTGTGGTTGTTCATCGCGAAATACCTCTTCCTGCAACGACTTCAGCGGTTACGCGGTAGGCGAATCTGCGGTTTGCGGTTCGGCTGCGTATCCGGCATCGCGAACGGCGGCAATGACCCGGGCGTGGTCGGGCTCGCCGATGCTCGTCACCGTCAGCGTTCCTGCCGACGCTGATGCTTCGACCGTGTCGACCCCGACCACAGCACCGACTTCTTCCCGGACCGACGCTTCGCAGTGGCCGCAGGTCATGCCCGTGACTTTGTAGTGCGTGGTGATCATGTCGCGCTCCTCCGACTGTCTGCATACCCCCTAGGGGTATCTGGCTAACGTGTCAGACCATACCCCCTCCCCGTATGTTTCGGAAGGCCGTTGGCTGCGTCGAGCGGTTTACGAACCTGCGGCGACGACCGGTCCGTTGGCTGAACTTCGAATCGAGTCAGGGTGCAGTGGGGTCTACGTCGAATCGGCCAGGGTGCGCGGTCCTGACATAGCGCACCGCTGTGGTGGTGCCGATACCGAACACGGTCATCAGGGCAACCGGGTCGCCGCTGTGGGCGGCCTCGTCGAGGATGCGATCGACACGCAGTTCGCGGGCGGTGATGCCGAGGTCACGGAATGGGCGGGTGATGTAGTGGCGACTGCCCGGCAGCGCGGTAGGCGCAGTCACCCGGGTAATCAGCAAGTACGGATTCGTGCTCGTCGGCCACCGACGCTGACGGTAGATCAGCCAGTCGCGGAGCACCTCGGCGGTGAACTCGTCCAACCAGAACGTGTGGCGGGTGTGTGGCCGGGTGACGGTTGCTCGTCCTGCCGAACGGTCGAGATGGTCGAGTCGGAAGCCGATGACCTCTTCGATCGTCAGCGCGTGGACCGCGACGAGCGCCAGAATCACCCGGTCATCGGGCCTGGTCAGCTGATCGAAGAGCCCATGTACGCGATCGGATCGTAACGGTCTGAGGATCCTGCGGGTGTACCGACCAGCGACCTCTCGGGCAGGGTCGGCGAAGATGCGACGTTCGCGTTTGAGTCCGCGAAAGAGCGACCTCAGGGCCGTGTGCACGTTATGTCTCGACTGCCCTGAGTGACGGCTGAGAGCGCGCTCGATGTCGACAGTATCGACAGATCGCAGACTTTGGTGTGTCTCAGCCCATTCCTGCAAGACCGGTAGCGCGAAATTGAGATAGAGGGCAATCGTCACTGCCGTCAACGGTCTGGATTTACGTCGACCGCGGCCGCCCAGCGCAGTGACACACGCCTGCACGTCGTCACGGAACTGCGCGGGTGTCTGCTCGATCATCCGTATCGTGCGCTCGGTGTGCCGGGCGGCATTGCGTGCCGCCACCCCATCGGCAGGGTTTCGTCCCGACATCAGTTGGGAGGTGGAACGCGGCGGGCTCCGCGCTTCCGGGCCCCGGCAGTGGGTGCGGCAGGGCCCGACCGATCGCCGATTGCGCGTGCTGGAGCTGCGTCGAGATCCGCGTCGTGAACAGCTTCCGCCAGCATCAGATCACCGACAGTGCAGTTTAACGCCGCACAGATCTTGTCCAGGTCATCGAGTCGGATCGTGATCGGCGCCGAAGACCACAGGGCCGCAGTCTTGCTCAATGACGGATGGAAGTCGACCTGCTCGAATGCTTTGAGCAGCTGCGTCGGACGCCAGATGTCGCGTTGCGCCGCAACCATGCGCAAATTCCATTTCATCTTCTAATTCTCCGTACTCAAGCGCCGCACGGCGCGTTGTGTCGACTCGATGACGGACCGTTCCGGGTCGGCTCCTGCCGACGCCAGATAGCCCACAGTGGTGCTTGCCCATTCGTGACCGAGCATCTTCTGCACATCCCACAAGGGCATTCCTCGTTGGTAGTTGTGGGTAGCGCAGGCATGACGCAACAGATGGGGGTAGAGCTCGCGCACCGGGCCGTTGAGGTGATGGTGCGATGCAGCTTTGAGATTGCGGCGAAATGTCGAGGGTTGAATGGCGGGTGCAACGGCGAGGTTGAGCGCCGCGACGGCGGTCGGCAAGCGTTCCGATGGCCACAACGGTGCGCCCGCGTCGGTCGGGTCGTCGCAGAACTCGCCCCGGACCTGCTCGAGATACCACCACAGCAGCTCTCTCCCCTCTTCGAAGAGAAATGCTTGCCGTTCGCGTGGACCCGATCCGCGGGCACCCTTACCCACGACGACGAAGCGGCCCCACTGTCCCGCTTCCCAATGGATGTCGCCGATCTTCACCGCACACAGCTCCGACGCCCGCACCCCGGACAAGTACGCAATCTTCGCCATGGTGTAGTCGCGTGCGCTCACGTGGTACTTGCGAGAGCGTGGCAGGGCGTCTCTCCAGTCGGCAAAGAACGCTGTCATCGCTCGTCGAGTGGGAGGAATCCGCAGCGCGAAATCACCCCTGTGCCTCGGCCGGTTGAACGGGTCGACCGGTGACTCGACACCGACGCCGAACGCTCGGAGCAGCTCGCCAGCGTAGCGGTGCTCGAGGAATCGGTAGTAGTTGTCGATCTGAACTGTCTTTTTCCGGATGGTCGCGTGACTGCGTTTGCCGGGACCGGCGAAGTACTGATCGAACTGCTGCTGGGTCAATCGCCATGGCACGCAATCGAAGTAATCGCATATCTCGATCACGGGATACATGATTCTCTGCAGCGTCGCGGGCTCAGACCCGCCACATCTCTGGCCCATCCGTATTCGACCAGCGTGTTACGGAAGAAGTCGTGTTCGTCGTCCCCCGACGCCGACGCCAGCCGCTGCAGCGATTCGACGTCCGCAAGTTCCCCGCTGCCGACCCCCGCGGCACTCGATGCGCCGTCGGCAGCGATGCGCTGCTGCCGACGAGTAGCGAAATCTGACACGAACAGTGAACTTATGCGAGGAACTCGCAGAATCCACGAGTAACTGATGAAATTTGAGCGACCACGGAATGAAGAAGAATCGTTGCTCTGACCAGGAACCCTGGGCTCACACCGGTTCCTGGCAGCCGATCGAACCCGCGCGGACTCCAGTGGCCAACGCGGGGTCTGCGTTGTCGGCGGCACATCGTGGGTGAAGCTGTTCTCGCGCAACGGAAACGACATCTCCGCCTCGTTCCCGGATGTGGCGGCTGCGTTGTCGGACACGACTGCGGGTCGATCGGTGACCCTGGACGGCGAGTTGGTGGCACTGGATTCGGGCGGTCGGCCCGATTTCGGGCTGCTGCAACGCCGAATGCATGTCGCGCGCCCGTCGGCGGCGTTGCTGCGGTCGACCCCGGTGACGTATTTCGTGTTCGACGTCCTCGACATCGACGGCGAATCTGTCCGGACGCTCCCCTACACGCAGCGCCGTGAGCTGCTAGAGGGCCTCGGCGTGGCCGACGGGCGGCGAGTGCAGGTGCCGCCGAATATGACGGGAATCGACGGGGAGACGTTGATGGGCATTGCCGCCGACAACGGCATCGAGGGGGTCGTGGCGAAGAAAGCGGAGTCGGTGTACCGATCGGGGATCCGGTCGCCATCGTGGGTCAAGGTTCCGATCCGGAACACACGCGAAGGCGTGATCTGCGGATGGGTTCCCACTGGCGGGCGCGCCGGTGGGACACTGGCGGCGCTGCTACTCGGAGCGTACGACGAGGCGGGCGAGTTGGTCTACATCGGCCGTGTGGGAACGGGTTTCACCGATCGGATGCGCCGAGAGCTGCGAAGCACACTCACCGAGCGCACCCGTCCGGACAGTGCGCTACACGGTCCGGTTCCACGCACCGACGCAGTCGGAGTGTCCTGGGTGACACCGGAATTGGTGGCGACCGTGGAATACCGAGAACAATCGGCAACGGGGCGTTTACGGCATCCCGCATTCAAAGGAATCCGATCCGATATCACTCCCCGCGATGTCGTGACATGAAAGGGTGCAGCTTGTCGTCGCATTCTTTGGTTACGCTGGCCGGTACCCGAGTCCGTGACAAATGTGTGTGATCGAAAGGTTTTCCGGCTGTGGCCAAACGAGTGACAACCCAATTGGTGGACGATATCGACGGGTCGGTCATCGACGACGAATCCGGCGAAACGATCGAATTCGCGGTGGGCGGTGTCGAGTACTTGATCGACTTGAAAGCGAAGAACGCCACCGAGTTTCACAAGAAGCTCGACCACTACATCCAGCACGCGACGCGGGTCGGTGGCCGCAAGCGTAAGCCCTCCCCGAGTTCCGGGTCGACCGCGGCCGGCGGATCGGCCAAGCGCGATCCGGAGCAGACACGCGCGATCCGGCAGTGGGCGTTCGACCAGGGCTACGAGATCAGCGAACGTGGCCGAATTCCGGCCGACATCGTTGAGGCGTACAACGCCGCACACTGACGGGCGGTGAGCCGCCTGCGCGTCGTGAGCAGTGCGGTGGTGGGGCGTCGAGCGGGGGAGCTCGAGGGCGGCGGCAGCCCCCTCGACCCGGACCGGGGACGAGGCCACCGGCGGCGGGCACCCGGAGAGGTACCCGCCACCGATGCCGGTTCTAGTCGGTGATGCTCTCCTCGCTGGGTGCGGTGAGTGCGTCGTATGCCTGCTCGGGGGTGAGCGTTCCGGCCCCGACCTGTTCGACCACGGTCAGCACGTGGCCGTGCTGGTCGAGAAAGCCCAGGTAGTTGTCCTGGTTGGAGCCGCCGACTCGCTTCCACCAGTCTTTACCGGTCCCGCTCATCCGCGCTTCGTAGGCGGCGAGGATCTGCGCGAGCGCGATCACCTGTGCGCGTGCGTCGCTGGCCGTGTCGATCACCGGAGCCAGAGCGGTACGGGCGGCGCGTTCTTTCCAGTCGCCCCACAGGTGGCCTTCGGGCTTGCCGATCGTGATACCGAGCAACTCTGCGAGGTGCTCGGACGCTTTGTTCTGGGTGAGCAGTCCAGGCTCGTCGACGAGTGTGTCGGTGATCCACTTCGCGGCACCCTTCGGCAGGGTCTTGCGGGTGAGGAACTTCGCGAGCCATTCCTTGCGGACGATCGTGGCGGCGGCGCTGGCCTTGTTGAGTGCGATGGTGCGCCGACGTGCGAGCTTCTCGGCCTCCTTCGCCGCGAGCACTTTCTGTGCTGCTTCCTGCTCGCGCACTCTCTTTGCGGCTGCATCGGAGGACTCGTCGGCGGCGGGTTCGGCCGATGCGGCGGCGAGGATCGGACCCAGTTTCACACCGGCGGCATCGGGGTCGGCGGTGAAGTACTCCGGCACCCACACTTCGACGGACCCGACGTCCTTGTAGTGGTGCAGTCCCTCCTCCGCGTCCCCTGACAGATCGACCTGGGTGTCCCAGTCGATACTGTCCTTGTCGATGAACTCGCCCGTCGCGACGAGGGTGAGCTTCTCCTCTTTCGTCAGCCACACCGCCCAGTGCTCGGCCGCGGCCTCGATGATCGCTTCGGTGATCGGGTCTCCATCTGTAGTCACCAAGTCCTCAGCGGCGGTGTAGGGGTCGCCGTAGTAGGGCTCTTCCTCGAGGACCGTCAGTCCCTTCTCGGCGTATGGTGCGCTTGCTGCGGTGCGGGCCTTGCGCTCGGCGCGGTCGGCGAGCAGCTGCTGCGCTTCGGACCGGAACCACGACCCGGCATTGAGCAGTTGTGCGACGGCGTCGGTGTCGCCCTCGGCGTCGAACACGGCCACGATCGCGGCCTGGTCGAGGGTGAGCTGTCCCGCGTCGAGGGCATCGATCGCAGCCTGCGACCGGCCCGCTGCCCCTGCTGCTTTGACGGTCTCGCGCTTGACCTGGACGGCCTTGGCGATCTTGGGCACCGAGACACCGAGTTCGAGCATGTCGGTCACGGCCTTCGCCCGCTGGCCTGCGGTGAGGTCGATACGGCGGTCGTTGGCGACGACCTGCCGAGTGAGACGCTCGATTTCCCGGTCCTTCGCTGTGCTCGCGTCGGGCCGGATCAGCACCGGCACGCTCTCGGCCCCGGCTTCGATTGCGGCGAGGGTGCGAACCTGGCCGTCGATGACCACGATGAGGTCGCCGTCGCGGCGCGCGAGAATCGGTAGCAGCACTCCGTGTTCGATGATGGAGGCGACCATGTTTCGGAATGCCGTTGTGTCGGTGACGACCTCGTCGCGGACGTTCGGTCCGACCTCGAGGGCGGTGGGGTGCAGGCGGGCGTACTCCTCGCCCGCCCCCACGACCGGCGTGGTGCCGGTCGTGGGGGCTTCGGTTGCGGCGGTGGTGGTTTCGATGCTTGCGGTCATGGTGGTGTCTCTCTCCCTGGTAGATTCTTCGGTTGGAGACACCGGGCAGTTAGGAGCTGTCCGGTGTTTCTTGTTTTCCGGGGGCGGTGTGGGCCTCGGGGGTTACTGCCGGGCGGTGGCCACGTGGTGGTGGCCTGCGAGCCGTGCGGCGTGGATTTCGGCCTCACTGGCTCCGTGTTCGCGGGCGGTGCATGCCCAGAACGCGGCCCGCTCGAGGTGCGCGTCGACGGTGGTCGAGTTCGCGTCCGATGCGGCTCGGTTGACCTGCTCGGTGTAGGCGGTGACCTGTGCGAGTGCGTGGGTCTTGACCTGTACCGGGACTCCGGCGATCGCGGTCATGATCGCGGTGCGCAGTCCCACCGTCCTCGGTCCTGTGATGGTGTCGTGCATGTCGTGACGTCCCTTCTCAACTGGTGGCCTGGCCCTTTGCCCTGCCACGTTTTTCGCCGTTTCTGGCGTGAGGAGAGAAGTCAGCGCACGGGGACGACGGGGCAACCCCTCGGCCGGACAGTTTTCGTGGGAGCGCAGCGACTGCTCTACGAAAAGTGTTCGGAGCCTTCGGTCGTAGCGCAGCGGAGCGAGGGGTTGAG
The DNA here is from genome assembly GCF_002258235.1 of Rhodococcus sp. 06-470-2. Lineage (NCBI taxonomy): Bacteria > Bacillati > Actinomycetota > Actinomycetes > Mycobacteriales > Nocardiaceae > Rhodococcus > Rhodococcus sp. 06-470-2. The sequence continues at coordinate 73,086 of NZ_NOYB01000005.1, forward strand.
GCGGCGGTCACGGGTGATGGATGCTCGCCGGTAGCCAGAACCGCAGTGAAAAACGTCTTTGCTCTTCCACGGTGCGGAGCGCAGCGGAGCTCCATCCAGGGGACGCCCGCAGGGTGGCCGGCACCGCCGTCAGGCGGAATGCACCCAGCTCGTCGACGCCGGCGGAGTGCCCACCTCCCGGCCGCGGAGCTCGCGAGGCGATTGTGCGGGAGCGACGGAGACCGCCACGCTCGGTGTCGCGGTAGCGCTAGGGCGTCGGCTCCACGACGGTAGGTGGCCAGTCGTGTGGTTTGACGTTGTCCGGTTTGGATCCTTCGGCGGCGTAGGGGACTTCGGTGTCCCAGTCGAAGTAGACGTTATTCCACGCTCCCGGCGAGTTGAATAGCGTCTCACCGTGGAACTGCGCCTCGCTGAACGTCGTCTCACCGTGGAACTGCGCCTCGCTGAACGTCGTCTCACCGTGGAACTGCGCCTTTCCGAACGTCGTCTCACCGTGGAACTGCGCCTTTCCGAACGACGCCTCACCGTGGAACTGCACCTCACCGAACGACGCCTCACCGTGGAACTGTGCCTTTTCGAACGTCAACGCACCGTGGAACTGCGCCTCACCGAACGACGCCTCACCGTGGAACTGCGCCTCACTGAACAACGTCAACGCACCGTGGAACTGCGCCTTTCCGAACGACGTCCACATACCGTGGAACTGCGCCTCATCGAACGACGTCCACATACCGTGGAACTGCGCCTCGCTGAACGTCGTCTCACCGTGAAACTGCGCCTTTCCGAACGTCAACGCACCGCGGAACTGCACCTCACCGAACGACGTCCACATGCCGTGAAACTGCGCCTCGTCGAACGTCGTCTCACCGTGGAACTGCGCCTCACTGAACGACGTCCAATCACCGTGAAACTGCGCCTTGTCGAGGGTGGTTGTGCCGTAGAAACGGGCGTCGTTGAAGTCGGCGTTGTGGAAGTACGCGCCGGTGAAGTCGTAGTTGTAGTTGCTCCAGTTGTGTTGGTGGTCGGGTTTCAGGTGGGTGGCGATGGTGCGGGTGATGGCTTGCCGGACCGTGAGGTCGTCATGGGGGTGCTGGTAGGTGCTTTCGACGGTGGTGGCTGCGTCGACCGTGACGACGGTTTGGCGTAGGTGGGGGTCGTGGGTGGGTGGTGCGTATGGGCGGGTGAGGTAGCCACAGAGGTAGTTGATGCAGGTTTGGGCGTCGGTGTTTCTGTTGTGGTCGATCCAGTCGTTGGTGAGTGCTTCGAGGGCATAGACCCCGGCGAGTCGGACTTCGGGAGATGGGTCGGCGAATTGTGCTGAGGTGGTGACGAATCGCCGGCGTAGCTCTTGAATGTCGGCGAGCGTGTGGGTTGCTTTGTGGTGCCGATCTAGCTGTCTGCGACTGAGATAGCCGATGATGAAGGTTATGACTGCAGCGACGATGATTCCGACGCTGGCGAGAACAGTAGCGGCGGGTTGTGTGAGGTTGTCGAGGAACCACACGCCGATGCCTGGCGGGTCAACTGCTTCGACCGGCACGGTTGGAGTGGCCGGGGCAGGGGCCTGGGCGTGGAAGCTCACGGGGGTGACAGTAGCGGCTTGACCGTAGTTTTCCTGGTGGAGTCAACGCCGGTCGCGTACTGCTGACCGAGGCCGTGGCGGAGGGCAATTGCGCGGGCTGCCTGTTCGGCTATTTCGCCGGGTAGTGGTGGTCCGTCGAGGGTTCTGATTCGCATGGTGCCGAGTGTGGCAGTGGGTACCGACAGAAATGGTTCTCTTGCAACGACTTTAGCGGGGTCCGCGGCCGCACGGTTCTAGAGGTAGAGCAGGTGGGTGGCGGTGCCGTCGAAGTGTTCGAGGTTGTCGAGGACGCCGGTGTAGTTGGCGGGTCGGCAGGCTCCGAGGCTGACGATGAGGGCGCAGGCTCCGTCGATGGTGACGAGGTAGGTCGGTGGGGTGTTGGTGGGGCTGGCATCGGCGTGGGCCTGGGCGTCGAGGAGGGCGTAGCGGACGGCGTCGGCGGCAGCTCGTTTCGCCGCGTCGAGGCTGGGTTCTGCTCCTGCGGCGGTGATGGTTTCGGGTCGTCGGTCGGGGCGGGTGGTGACGGTCCAGGTGATCATCGGTGTCGTGTTCCTTCGGTGGGTGAGCCGGGCGACCTGCGGGTGCGGGGGTTCTTCCAGCATCGCGTACCGAGCGCCAGCGAGGTCCGCGATGCACAGGCATTTTCCGGAATCTGGGGATAGAGAGTTTCCCTGTGGATGGATACGACTCGGCCCCGGAGCCCGTGTCGGGTCCGGGGCCGCGTCCGTGCGCCGGGGTCAGAGGCGTCGTCGCCAGGGTGCGGCCATGTCTTCCTGGTGTTCGCGTTCGGCGTCGTCGAATGCGTCGGTGAGGGTGGTGGGGTCGCTGAGGTACTGGTCGCCGTCGGTGAAGATCGCGACGGCCATGCGGTGGACGTTTCGGAGCTCGTCGAGCATGGTGACGTAGCCGAGGCGGTCGATGATGCGCCAGGTGACCGGTCCCATGTGGACCTCGACCCAGTGCATGGTGCGTCGACGTGCGGGTACGTACTGCTCGCGTGGGGTGACGGCGGTTTCCGGTGGCGCGATCCAGACGACGGACATGGCGGCGCGGGCGTAGTCGTCGCCCGGTCCCCCGGGCTGGGGTGCCTGGTTGTCGATGCGGCCGATGAGGGTGCGGGCGTCGGCCAGTCCGGCGATGAACGCGTGGACGGCGGCGGCGGAGCGGAAGGTCATCATCAGGCGGCCCATGGTGACGATCATCTGGGCGTCGTCGGTGGCGGCGGCGTGGACGTTGACCACGGCGTTCTGGCGTCCGACGATGGTGGCGGTCGTGTGGGTGACCACTGCGCCGTAGTTGTCGGTGTCGGTGCTGCTGTGGGCTTTCTGGGCGGTAGTCTTCGGCATCTCGCGCTCCCCTACTCAACGTGGCGACCTCGCGGCCCGCCAATTTTTTTGCCGTTCTGGCAGAGGAGAGTTGGACCGGCATGAGGGGGCCGGAGTGCAATGGTCGGGCCGGAAAGTTTTCAGCCGGAGGCGTCTGTGAAAAGTTTCCGGAGCCCTTCGGGCCGGGAGCGCAGCGGACGCCGGCGGTTGCGCGGAGGTCACCGCCGGTCAAAATCGGAAGGCCAGAAGGGAAAACAAGAATTCTTTTCACAGGACGGAGCGCAGCGGAGTTCGATGCGGTGGACGCCCGCAGGGTGGCCCGGCCCCACGCGAGCCGCTGAGCCCTTATTGCGCAACGGATAAGGCCCGCACCCTGTGTGGCGGGTTCTAACGATCCCCGCAACACCCTCGATTTGAGGGAGTTGCGGGGATCGTGGCATGTGCTGGGTTGAAGGTGCGGTTTTTCGAGGCGTTGGA